>NZ_JAWRXV010000019.1:0-186085 GCF_046534875.1 Paraburkholderia sp. SIMBA_054
GTGTGAAAGTAGGTAATCGTCAGGCTCCTTACCCAAGACCAAGACCCCGCCCTCAAAAGCGGGGTCTTGGCGTTTGTAGATCACGTTTTTAACGTCGCTTTCTCAGCGGGCCGCATGCTACAGCGACGAGCGTGCCCGCATTTCCTCTCCATCCGATCTTCCCGCGAGACTGCCCCACGTCGCTAATGCCGCAACCTTGCCGCGTACCTGTGCGAAACTGCTTGACTCGACCTGGAGAGAAAGCGATGCGCATCGCGTGCTTACACACGGCAGAAAGTAACGTCGCGGTGTTCGACACAGTGGCACAGCAGTTGAATCTGCCACAGGGCTCGCTCCACCATGAAGTGCGTGCTGACCTCCTCGCAGCTGCAGAACTCGCTCGCGGGCTGACCCCGGACATCGAACGTCAGACTTGTGATGTCCTGTTGAATCTGGGGCGTGGTGCGGATGTAGTACTTCTCACATGTTCCACTCTGGGGCCCTGTATCTCAGCCGAAGCGGCCAATGCCCCTGTCCCCATGATACGAGTCGACAGTGCCTTGGCAGAAGAGGCGACGCGTGCCGGCGGCAAAGTGATTGCGCTATGCGCTGTTGAGACGACGCTGGCGCCGACTGCACGGATATTTACGGGCGCAGCGAAGCGATCCGGGGCTGAGGTCGAGATCCGGCTGGTGCAGGGCGCCTGGCAGCTGTTTAAAGCGGGCGAACAGGCCGCTTACCTGGCGAAGATCGCTGCCGCAACGGAAGACGCCTACCAGGACGGCGCCACGATTGTCGTCTTGGCTCAGGCATCCATGGCGGGCGCCGCAGCGTTATTGACGCGAGCGATGAAGCCGCTCACCAGCCCGGCAAGCGGTCTCATCGCCGCGATGAATGCCCTGCGCCCATAAAGGCGTTTCAATCCGGCAAAAGAGACAGCACGGAGACGCAACGCTTCATCGAACCGCACGCGTCTCATGCGTAAACCTGAGCGTCACAACAGTAATCGCGCCGAGCACCATCAGGAAGATCGAAACCGGCCAGTAAGCGTGATAACGGGCAAGCAACGCGATTGCGATCAGCGGCGACAGCCCGCCAGCGAAGATCGACGCCACTTCATGCCCAAGCGCCACGCCTGAATATCGCACTTCGGTGCTGAACAGTTCGCCGACGAGTGCGGGCAACGTACCGATCATCGCGCCGTGACAAACGGCTGTGCCGAGAATAAGCGCAAGATAGATCCACGGCGTCTGGTGCGTATCGAGCAACCAGAAGAACGGAAAGGCCATCACGATCAATCCTGCCGCGCCGATCATGTACACAGGCTTTCGTCCAATGCGATCTGACAGACGTCCCCAGGCCAGCATCGCGCCCATTTCGACGACCATTGCCAGCATGACGCCCGTCAACATTACCGAGCTGGCGATCCCCACAAACTTTCCATACACAAGCGAAAACGCGAGAAAGATATAAGCGCCGCCGTTTTCCGCCACGCGCAGCCCCATCGCCATCAAGATCTCTTTCGGATGCCGCTTGATGACCTCGACGACGGGCATATGGGTTTTCTCCCCACGC
Source organism: Paraburkholderia sp. SIMBA_054 (assembly GCF_046534875.1). Classification (NCBI taxonomy): domain Bacteria; kingdom Pseudomonadati; phylum Pseudomonadota; class Betaproteobacteria; order Burkholderiales; family Burkholderiaceae; genus Paraburkholderia; species Paraburkholderia sp. SIMBA_054. The sequence continues at coordinate 1,555 of NZ_JAWRXV010000019.1, forward strand.
TTTTCAGTCTGTTCGAAATCCCGGCTTTCCGGCAGGCTGTGCCTGATATAGACGCCAATAGCAAAGATCGCGATGCTCGCGAGAAAGGGCAGTCTCCAGCCCCAGCTGATAAACGCATCGTGCGGCAGCGACTGCGCCGCGAGAAACGCAGCTGACGACAACACGAATCCGCCGCCCACGCCCAACTGGCTCCACGCGGCGTAATAGCCGCGTTTTTCGGGCGGTGCGCTTTCGCTGATCATCAAGACGCCGCCGCCCCATTCGCCACCTGATGCAACGCCTTGCAGCAGCCGCAATACGACGAGCGCAACAGGCGACCAGATGCCGATCTGCGCATACGTCGGCAGCAGTCCGATCGCGAATGTCGCGACACCCATGATGAGCAGCGTCCAGACGAGCGACGCCTTGCGCCCGTAGCGGTCGCCGATATGGCCGAACACGACGCCGCCCAACGGCCGCGCGACGAAACCCATGGCGAACGCGGCAAATGCGCCGAGCGTGCCGATCAAGGGATCGGCGCCCACAGGAAAGAACAACTGTCCGAACACGAGCGCGGCCGCCGTGCCATAGACGAAGAAGTCGTACCATTCCATCGCGTTGCCTGCGACGGACGCTACGACGATCTTGCGCAACGTCCTGTCTTCGAGAGGCCGGACAGCGTCAACGCGGCCGGTTGCGTGCGTGGTTTCGATGGAAGCCATGATGGATCGCATAGATGTAGGTGGGGGATTGCCGCTGAGTGTCTGCCGCGCATTTCAATCGGTCAAATTCATCGAAAAAGGGAGATGCCATCAGCCACGCAAATGTGGGACGAATCGTTCGCAGTCGTCCCCTTCAGGGGCAGCGTGGTAACGTCTCGTTTCAACGAGTCGAACGAGCGCCGGCAGTCGCAAGCCGGCGGACAATGGAGAAGACATGCTTTCCCACGGGAGAGTCGCGCTCGCGCGCTCCGCGCCTGCGGCTCCAGCTTTTGCTCGGTGAACACGTAGCCGCGCTGGCGCGTCGTCGATGTTTCAGCATGCGGCGTCCACTCATGCCAAATAGTGAGAACGTGCAGTGACTTTCCTTGGAATCGACCTCGGCACCTCCGAGGTAAAAGTAATTCTGACCGATGACGCGTCCCAGACGCTCGCGACAAGCGGCGTGCGTCTGGATGTAGCACAGCCGCATCCGCACTGGTCGGAGCAGAATCCCCATGCGTGGTGGCAGGCCACGCTCGATGCCGTTGCCGCCGTGCGTGGCGAGAATCCCGGCGCATTCGCGGCGCTGCGGGGCATCGGGCTCTCGGGACAGATGCACGGCGCGACGCTGCTCGACGCGAAAGGCGAAGTACTCAGGCCCGCGATACTCTGGAACGACACGCGCGCGTTCGCCGAATGCGCGGAACTGGAAGCGCTCGTGCCCGAATCGCGCGAGATCACAGGCAATCTCGCGATGCCCGGTTTCACCGCGCCCAAGCTGCTTTGGCTCGCAAAGCACGAACCCGATATATTTCGTGCCGCGTCCAAAGTGCTCTTGCCGAAAGACTATCTCGCGTGGCGGCTCACGGGCGATTTCGTGTCCGACATGTCGGACGCTTCGGGCACGCTATGGCTCGATGTCGCGAAGCGCGACTGGTCCGACCGCATGCTCGCGGCGACGGGATTGACGCGTGCGCACATGCCGCGCCTCGTCGAAGGCAGCGCGAGCGCTGCGCAGTTGAGCGAGGCATTGCGGCGCGACTGGGGCATTGCCGGTCCCGTCGTGCTATGCGGCGGCGCTGGCGACAACGCGGCAAGCGCGATCGGCATGGGCGTGGCGGAAGCGGGCAGCGCGTTTCTGTCGCTCGGCACATCGGGCGTGCTGTTCGCTGGCACCGATCGCTTCGCGCCGAATCCGGCGCAAGGCGTGCATGCGTTCTGTCATTGCTTGCCGGACCGCTGGCATCAGATGAGTGTGATTCTGTCGGCGGCATCGAGCCTTGGGTGGCTGTCGAAAGTCGTGAACCGCGAAGTCGGCAGTTTGCCCGAGCTCGCGAGCACGGCCGATCCCGCGGCTGCGCCGATCTTTCTGCCCTATCTGAGCGGCGAGCGCACGCCGCATAACGATGCGAACGCGCGCGGCGTGTTCTGGGGTTTGACGGGCGCGCACACGACGGGCGATCTCGCATACAGCGTGATGGAAGGCGTTGCGTTCGCGATGGCCGATGGCTACGCAGCGCTGCAAAGCGCAGGTACGACGTTGCAGAGCGCGTCGTTCATCGGCGGCGGCTCGCGCAGCCCGTTCTGGGCCAATCTGTGCGCGACGGCAACGGGCATCACGATGCATCGTCACGAAGGCAGCGACGTGGGCGCGGCACTCGGCGCGGCTCGCCTTGCACGGCTCGCGGTGACGGGCGAATCGATCAGCGAAGTCTGCCTTGCCCCCCCGACGCTCGAGTCCTGCGAGCCCGATCGTGCACAGGCGCCGTTGCTTGCGCACAGGCTTGCGCGTTATCGCAGCATTTATCAGGCGCTCAAGGCGGGTTTCGCGGAACAGGCTTGATCCGCGCACAACGCTGCGTGCGGCGAGGCGTACGGTACGGCTCGCCGCGCGAACATGAGGCTCAACTCAGATCGTGCAGATCCTTCTGCAACGGCTCGGCTACGGTGAAGCTGGAGAACTCGACATTCAATCCACCGCGTTCGGGTGTACAGCACACGGGGCCAACGAAGTAGTGTGCTGCCAAAGGAAAGGGCGCAAGCCGCAGCAGAGGCCACGTTGTTCCGTCGATTGAATATTGCACGCGCAACACGCCTCGCGCGACGGTTGCACGCATCCAGAAGCCGTCCGTCGCCGCAATGGGCGCACCGATGGCCCAGTCCGACTGACCGACCGTCAATACGCTGCTCATCATCAATACGTCATCGGTGAATTCGACACCCGCCTTCAGCCATGTCGACTCGTCGACGCGCACCATCAATCCCGCCTGATCGTATAGCGCATGAAACTGTCCGCGCACGCGCACCTGTGCGGTGAAATCGCCTTGCGTGCGGACTCCGAAGCAGTGACCCGAATCGCGCGTGAAGCCGTAATGCGTGTTGCGCAAAAAGTCGGTTTTCGGATCGGTCGTCACGTTGAGCGTATCGCCGTCGCGCGACCAGGTCGACGGCTCATTGAACCAATCGCATTGTTCGAACACGCAATGCCTCCTTTGTGTCGCAGATGCGGCCGGCGCGACGCACGGAAGGTCTAACGTCCGCCGCGAGCCATGCTGGAGAATACGCCGTCGCGACGAATGAGTCGATGAAAGAGGGCTGCCGCGATATGCGCGAGCACAGTCGCGAACAGCGCGAATGCGAGCGACGTATGCAACGCGCGCAACAACGCGAACAGATCCACGTCTTGCGGCACGATTGCGGGCAGATGCCAGGCGCCGAACAACACGACGGGATAGCCGCCCGCCGAGAGCATTGCCCAACCGATCAACGGCATCGCGATGAATAGCCCATACAGCACGAGATGCGATGCCTTGGCTGCGAAGCGCTGCAATGCGGGCATATCGTCGGGCAGTGCGGGGCTGCCGTTCTTCAATCGCACTACGACGCGAATCAAGGCGAGCACGAGCAACGCAACGCCAAGCGGCCGATGCAATGCGATAAGCGTTGCATGTGCGTGCGAGACGGTCGCGACCATTGCGACGCCGACGAATAGCATCGCGAGAATCAGCACTGCCATGGTCCAGTGCAACAGGCGCGCGAGCGGAGAGAAATGGCGAGAGGTGTTCGTCATGATGCGTTCCGTTCAGGGTTGCGAAGTGGCGGGCGCGTGATGCAGCGCTTCTTCCCGTGTGCGCCGCTGATACGACACGGCGTAGGCCGCCGAACGCGCCGCGAGCAGTGGGTCGTCCGAAGGCGCGATGCCATCCGGCAGTACAGTCGGATCGAAGTTCACGTCGCGGCACACGCCATCCGCTTGCGGCGCGCTACGTTCGATAACAACGGTGCCCGCGTCGATGCGCTGCCGGTCGGCGGGCCATTGCAGCGTCGCGTCGCTGGTGGAATCGCCGGCGTTCGCAAGCGTCACGATCAGATGCCAGCGCACGTTGCCGTGCTTCAGTTGTTCGTCGAACTGCTGTGACAGAAAGCCGGGATCGTTCTTCTCTTCCGGATCGACAGGCGCATATGACGCTTCCGGCTCCACGGACCAGCGCACCGCGTGCTCCTGTCCACTCGCGTCGGTAAAGCGGAACGCGTTGATGCTGTAGTACGCGGCATTCCCAAGACCGGACGATGCCGGATACGTCTTCACCCATTGCTGAAACGGCTGCGTTTCGGGGTGCGTCGCATAAAACGCCTTCAGCTTCGCGGGATCGGGCTTGCCCGTCTTCGAATCCGGCTGTGCGGCGACGAGTTGCTGATAGAACTGCTCGGGTGTATGCACCGCGAACACGGGCGTTGAATTCATGGCCGTGCGCCATTGCTCGCCGTCGCGTTGTGTGAAGAGCAGTGCGAAGCTGCGAACCGGCACGCTGGCATCGGGCGCTGATGGATTACCACCGGGAATCGCAAAGCGGCCGATGACGGGCGTGCGGCCCTGCGTGAAAACCTGCGCGCGCGAAATCGACGCTGCATTGCCGTTGCTGTCGAAATAGCCCTCTACGCAAAGCCCTTTCGCGTGATTGCGGCGATAGCCCGGGTGTGGGCCGCTGTTCGCCTGGAACTGGTTGATGATGCGATACGTCGTGAGGCGTGAAGGCGTGAGCCAGCCGGCCGCATACGCGAAAGTGCCAGCGAGCGCGAATACCGCTGCGCCGATCGCGGCGAATCGGCATGGCATGCAGCGGGCCGTCGACGCTCGGGACTTTGAATTCATCACGAATGCTCCTTTCGTTTCTGATGGTGACGTGCTTAGGCCGCCAACACAGAGGAGCGGTGTTTATTCCCGTCTCACGCGAGAATTTTTATCTGCAAACGGCCGATGTGAGAAAGCAAAAAAAGTTGGGAATAGATGTCGACATCGCTTTGTTCATCACAGTGAAGCGCCACACATCCTGTGACGCATCGACGTCACCTCTACACTGAAGGAGCTGGAAATGAAAAAGCTTGCACTGTTGACTGTTTCGATCGCTGCACTCGCTTCGACGGCATTCGCATCGAACGCATTTGCGCAGGAGAAGACGCGCGCAGAAGTCCGTCAGGAACTGATCCAGGCCGAGCAGAACGGCTCGCAGTTCGTGACCGACACGTCGTATCCCGAAGTCGCCCCCATCTATCAGCAACAGGTCGCTCACCAGAAGGTTGCGCAGGAAAGCGAAGGCGCCGGCATGGCGGGCACGCACGCCGCGGGATCGCGGATGCCCGTCACGGGCGCGAACACAGGCATGTCGACATGCGTCGGTCCCGTCAGCTATTGCTCGGTGTACTTCGGCAGTTGATCGCCATGCCGGGTGAGGGGTGGCGTTTTCACGTGGCGATTCCACGCAGTGAAGCGCACCCCGCTTACCCCTGTACGCTTATGTATGTGCGCTTATCCGCACAACACATCCGTCGCGACGTGCGAGGCCGGCACCGCGTCGATCAGAATCACATCGCCGATCGAATTGTCCGTGCGCAGCGGCAGAATCGCCTGATAGGCGGCAGATCGGTACCATGCGCGCGCGAGGTCTCGATTCGGAAACTCAATGGCGACCAGGTCGCCGCGCCAGTTGCCTTCGAGCCGTTCGCAACGGCCACCATGCAGCACGAAATGGCCGCAATAAGGCGCAAGCGTCGCATCGATACGCTTCAGGTACTCGACGATCTCCACACCCATCTTCACTTCATGCAGATGCGCGACGGCAAACGTTGACATGCTGCTCTCCCGGTCGTTGACGAATGACGCCAGCATATCGGCCGTCGCAAGGCGAATCGATTACCTCTGAGGTAATGCCGCGCGCAAAAGCGATTCGCACATGAAGCACTTTTGACAGTCGGTATTTTGCGCGGGTAAGCGCGGAGCATCCCGCTGCAATGCGAGTCGGGCCGCGCGCCGCGTTCCACGCACGCGCAGCGCACATGTTTCGCGCACGAAACGTTGTTACGCTTTCTTTCCAGACCGCGAATCCGTGCGATCGTCCGTAGAATGAGGCGCCATGCGGGTTTCAGCGTGGTTGCCAGGAAACAGCGAACCCATGGTATGAAACGTGCATCGAATGGGGAAAAGCCAATCCCATCCACACATCAATAAATACGGTCCTCCCATACGATGGATGCTCGCCACGCTACCGCTGCCGATCGCGAGGATGATGATGCCCGTGCGACGACGCGCACGAACAATACGATGCACACGCCGCGCCTGATGAACCAACTCGAACAACGCGTGAGCGAAGGTCTTCTCGCCGGTGAATTCCGGCTCGCGTTTCAGGGCATCTACGATGTGCAGACAGGCAAGCTCGCGCGCGTCGAAGCGCTGATCCGCTGGATGCATCCGGACTACGGCATGCTGTTGCCCGATGCCTTTCTCGTCGCGCTCGATCATCCCCTCGTCGCGTTGCAACTGACCTATCACGTGATCGACGGCGCATGCCGGGCGCTGGCTCACGCGCAGCGCCAGGGGCAACGGGTGTGTCCGATCGCTGTCAATGTGCCGCCGCGCGTCGTCGCCGACGAGCACTTTCCGGCCACTGTGATGCAGATCGCGCGTCTGCATGGCGTCGAACCCGATCTGCTCGAACTCGAACTCGTCGAAACGGAAGACGCGACTCGCTTGCTGGCTGCGCCGCCTCTGACGAAGCCGTTGCGCGAAGCAGGCATGCGTCTCGCAATCGACGACTTCGGCACCGGCTATTCGTCGCTCGCGCTTCTGAGCACGATCGATGTCGATACGGTTAAGGTCGCGCGCGAAATGCTCGATGGCGTGCCGGACTGTCCGCGCGCGTCAGCCGTCGCATCGGGCGTACTGTCGATGCTCGAAAGGCTGAATGTCGCGGTGGTGGTGGAGGGCGTCGAAACGAGGGCGCTCGCGCGCTGGCTCGCGCAATGGCCCAAGGTGCTCGCGCAGGGGTTTTTCTACGCGCGCCCGACCTTCGAGTACGCCGACGTTCCCCTTCAGGAGCGATACGTCGCGCTGTAGCGCTTCACGCCTGTGTATTGACGATGCCGCCCGTCGACTTGCCCGATGAAGAAAGAATCAGTTGAGCAAGCTCGGCCGTGGCGGTTTGCAGCGCCGCTGAAATCGACATCGCCTGCGCACTCAATGAAGCAACCATCGCAGCGCCTGCCCCCGTGCTATCCGTATTCGCCTGCTGTTGTGCGCGGGCCATCTGCTGTTGCACTGCCGACAGCTTCTGCTGCAACGACTCGATCAGCACCTTGAGTTGCTTGATAGCCGCTTCCTGAATGCTGTCGCCGCCCGTCGATCCTCCGGACGACGCGCCTTGCGCACCCTGTGCGCCGGACGTGGCGGCAGAGGTCGAGGCCGGTTTTGCGCCACTCGTCGCGGATGTAGCCGATGTGTCCGTCGAGGTATCCGCCGTACGTGTGCTGGAGATTGCGGTGCTGCCTGAAAGATCGTTCTGGATTTGCATGGGCAGAGGCTCTGTTCGTTGTAAGAGGAGCGGCTTGTCCGTGATAACGGCACGGGTCAGTACCTTCTTGAGTGACTTGATGTTTGTCAAAGAACATCGTGCCCGTACGACCATTCAAGCGAATCTCGCATGCACACGTCGCTCGTCGCGTTCAGAAATGCATCATTTTGCGCGAGGTTTCCAATGAGGAAAGCCTATGAAATGTACGCGCAGCACGCGAAAAACAGGCTTTTGCTTGCATGCGGCGGCGCCGATGAATGTGCAGTGGCAGACAATCGAACGGGATGAATGTGCGCCGGGACACAGCGCGAGAAGAGGATGAAGACAAGACGGCGCAGCACGTGAGCCGCTCGAGTATTGCGCATCGCGTACGATATGGCATTCGCGTGCGTGCCTATGCGCCTCACCGGCGCGTCGATGCTCGCATGGGCGCATGACATTCGTGAGGCAATCCCATGGTCGAATCCTTGTTGAGCCGCTTGCCGCGCGCGTTGCGCAGCGAAGCGGACTTCTGGTCGGTGCGTATCGTGAACGAACGGACCGACGATCACGCCGTACGTAACGACGTCGCGCAACCACTGCGCATCGCGAGCGATCGCGGCGCGATGCTGGTTGCGTGGTGTGGAAGGGGCGCAGGTTATGCCGCCACGGCTGATCTGTCGGAGAGCGGCCTGCAAGCCGCGCTCGATATCGCGACGCAACGCGCCAAGGCATGCGCGTCCGTATCGTTGATCGATCATGCGCAGATCGCGCGGCCTGTCGAAAGCGGCACCTATGAATCGCCCGCCGTCGCGCAAACGTTGCCGGGCCGGCGCGAATGGTTAGAGCGTTTGCAGCACGAATGCGCGGCAGCGAACATCGACGGCCGCATTGTCGAGCGTACAGCCGCCGTGCAGCTCACGCACAGCGAGCAGACGTATCTGACGAGCGATGGCATACGCATCGATCAGCGTTTCCGCTTCATGCTGCCGCAGATTTCCGTGACGGCGCACGCGGACGGCGTGACGCAGGTTCGCACGCTCGGCGGCGACTACGGCACGCTCGCGCAAGGCGGCGTCGATGTGCTCGCGCATTTCGGCTTCGACGGCGCGGGCGCGCGCATCGCAAACGAGACGCTGCAACTGGTGGCCGCACCGAACTGTCCGTCGGGTCCGCGCGATCTGTTGCTGATGCCCGATCAGATGATGTTGCAGATTCACGAATCGATCGGCCATCCGCTCGAACTCGACCGCATTCTCGGCGACGAGCGCAACTTCGCGGGCTGGAGCTTCGTCAAGCGCGAGCACTTCGGCTCGTATCGCTACGGCTCCGAGTTGCTGAACGTCACGTTCGATCCCGACCTGCGCGAAGAAGCCGCAAGCTATGCGTTCGACGATGACGGTACACGCGCGAAACGCGAGTACCTGATCCGCGACGGCGTGCTGATGCGGCCGCTCGGCGGTGCGCTGTCGCAGCAGCGCGCGCGGCTCGCGGGTGTCGCGAACTCGCGTGCGTCGAGCTGGAACCGGCCGCCCATCGACCGCATGGCGAATCTCAACATCGAACCGGGAAGCAGCACGCTGGAAGACATGATCGCGAACATCGAAAGCGGCATTCTGATGCGGACCAACACGTCATGGTCGATCGACGATCATCGCAACAAGTTTCAGTTCGGCTGCGAATACGGCCAGCTGATCGAGAACGGCCAACTCACGCAGGTCGTGCGTCAGCCGAACTATCGCGGCATCTCTGCGAGCTTCTGGCGCAGCCTCGTGGCCGTCGGCAATGAAGCGACGCGCGGCGTGTATGGCACGTCGATGTGCGGCAAGGGAGAGCCGATGCAGATCATTCGCGTCGGCCATGCGTCGCCCGCATGTGTGTTCAGCAACGTCGACGTATTTGGAGGCGCATGATGCATGACAACCATTCATCCGCTTCTCGCACGCATTTCATGACGCTTGCGATTGAAATCGAACAGCGGCTGACGGCGAATGAAATCGCGCTGACGTCGTTTTCCGCCGAGCACTCCGACTTCATCCGCTTCAACGAAGGCAAGGTGCGCCAGTCGGGCCACGTGTCGCAAGCCAGCGTCACGCTGCGACTGATCGACGGACAACGTCAGGCCTATTCGACCTTCACGCTATGCGGCGACATCGGCGCGGACACCTACGCGATCGGCGAAACGCTGGCGGCATTGCGCGAAGGCCTGCGCGATGCGCCCGACGATCCGCATCTTCTGTTCGACACGACGGTCTGGTCGGAAACGACGCAACGCGCAGGCACGTTGCCTTCGCCCGATACCCTGCCGCTCATCGTCGCACAGTGCGCACTCGGACTCGACTTCGTCGGCTTCTATGCGGGCGGCACGATGGCGCGCGGCTTTGCTTCGTCGCTCGGCAGCCGTGGCTGGTATGAAGTCGAGAACTTCAATATCAGCTGGTCGCTGTATGACGCGAGCGGCCGCGCTATCAGAAGCCACTATGCCGGCGATACCTGGAGCGATGCCGTATTCGCAGGCAAGGTGGAAGAGGCCGCTGCGCGTTTGCCCGTGCTTTCTCGCGCGCCGCGCGCGCTGGCGCCAGGCCGCTACCGCACGTACTTCGCCCCCGCTGCGTTGCGCGAGCTGATGGAAGCGGCCTCGTTCAGCGCCTTCTCCGCGCGCACACAAGCGACGGCGCGCAACGAGTTCTATCGTTTGAACATCGGTGAAGTTGCGCTCGATCCCCGCGTCACGCTGACGGAAGATCTGACGCTCGACATCACACCGCGCTTCAACGACGACGCCTATCAAAGGCAAAGCGTTCCGCTCATCGAAGCAGGGCGTGCCGTTGCCCAGTTGACCAACGCGCGTACGGCCCGCGAATACGGCCTCACACCAAATGGCGCGACGGCGAGTGAAACACCGTCCGCGCTGTCGATGCAAGGTGGCGATCTCGCGCAAGCCGATGTACTGAGCGCGCTCGACACGGGTCTCTATATCGGCAATCTCTGGTACGTGAACTTCTCGGATCGGATGAACTGCCGGATGACGGGCATGACGCGCTTCGCGACCTTCTGGGTCGAGCAGGGCCGCATCGTTGCGCCTGTGGATGCGATGCGCTTCGACGACAGCCTGTACCGGCTCCTCGGCAGCGAACTGGAGCGCATCGGCGCACAGCCCGAACTGCTCCTGAACGACTGGACATGGGGCGAACGCGCGACGGGCGGCATGAAGCTGCCTGGTCTCCTCGTACGTTCCTTCGATCTGACCTTATGACGCCGCGCGTCGCGGCTTGAAGGGAAGCAGCGTCTGCGCACACGCGCAGCGCCCGCTTCCCGAGCGGTATGAAGAATCCATCGATTACCCCGTCATCGTGTTATGTAGTATTACTAATCACATTTCGATGCGGTGCCATTCATGGCCCGCGTCTGTCTTCGTCTTTGATTGTGCAGCGAGACAATACCCGACGCTCGAACACGGGCTCTGTGCGCTGGCGCACATCGAATGCAGACAGCCTTATGTGCGCTAACGCACATTGCTGTGTGCATGTTGCGACACTTGCGGCATGCGCGATTGACGCGTTTTCTTGCGCGTACAGCTGGAAGTGTTGAATCTCTCTGCACGTCTCAATCGATTTCATATGGAATCGCCAACGCGATCTGCGCGAGGCCGCGCAATCTTTCGCGCATCGCTTGCCTCAGACGAATTCCGTTCACTGTGCATGCCGTTTCAGCTTTGAATCAAAGCCGGCACCTGTTGCGACGCACAAGCATGTTCTTTGCTGGGCATGGTTTTGCGTCCGATGAATGCGATTGTTTCTATACGCAATCCGTACTCCGAAAATTGATTCGTATTGCTTGTCGAGTTCAACGATGAAACGTTTTTGACGTTTTACGGTTCGCTTGCAAGCGCGATTTTGTAGCGAGCCCTTAACCAGGAAGGTTGAGAGGGGTGCTGGTACGGACTTCGCTATAAGCCTCGCCGCGCAATTGGACGGGGCCAGTGCGCGACGCAACAACTGGCCATCGAAACAAGACGCTGTACTCCACGCCTCTCACAGGCCACGCGACGTTGTTGCTCTCCATGCGCCATTTGCATGGTGCAGGGACTCGCTTTGTCTGGAAGTTGGCACCGACAAGCGAGGAATCATGAAAACGAAACGCTCTAGCCGACACAAGCACGCCGCAGTCAAGGCGACCGCCTTGCTGCTGGTGCTGCTTGCGCGCGACTACTGCGCCGCGCAGCCGACCACTGCGTCCGAAAGCACGGGGAACGTCGCAGCAGGGCATGTTGCAGAAGGCAAGGTAGACACGGAGCGCGACCAGCTCCGCAAACGCATCTTTGCGGAAGCGGGCGCGGGCGCCGCGCAGCTTGCGCTCCAGGAAGCGCGTGCGAGCCGCGACGCGTTCTCCGATCACGACCTGTTCCAGATCGAAGCGCTCGTCGTCGAAACGGAGGTGCACTGGGGAAGGCAACAGGCGCTTGCATCCGATGAACCCGACCGGCTCGCGCAGTCGAAGACGGCGCTCACGCACATCGACGACATGCTGGCGCGCATGCCGGTATCGGATGAATTCGCGGACGTGCGCCGGTCGGTGCTCGTAGAAAAAGTCGCGGCTTTGCAGGGTGTCGGCCGCATGAAGGAGGCGACGGCGCTTTATGAAGACCTGTCGCGCTCGAATCAGCCGATGCCCGCGCGCACCTACGCGGCAGCCGGCGATGCGTACACGTACATCGACCAGCCGCGCAAAGCGGCGCCCGCTTATGAGCGCGCGTTGCAGACGCCCATCGAGCCGCTCGTCCCGTCCGTCGAGCCGCATGCGTTGAAGCGCATCGACGTGCAGGAAGGGCTCTTCTTCGCGTACCTCGATTCGGGCCGCTACGACAACGCGCAGCAGCTGCTCAAGCAGATTTCCGCCAGCACGCCGATTCGCGCGGATCTCTCCGAGCATCCGGAAGACGTGAACGAAGACTATGGCCGCGTGAAGAAGCTGCAGGCGCAGTACCTGCTCTACACGGACCGCACGCGCGAAGGCGTCGCCGCGCTCGACGAGCTGCGTCACGAGGCGCCGTTCGATCCCGCGCTGATCAGCGCGCGCTCGGATGCGTCGCTCGTTCAGCAGCGTCCGCACGAGGCGCAGAGGGTCTACGAAGGCACGCTCGTCGATCACCCCGGCGACATCGAAACGCTCGCGGGTCTGGGCCGCACGGCGCTCGAACTGGGTCAGTACGATCGCGCAGCCGACGTCAACGCGACCTTCAGCGACCGCTTCCCCGATAACAACACGGTCAAGACGTTCCAGCAGGATTACGCGGCGTACAAGAGCCCACAGCTGATCGTCGCCGGCAACGGACAGAAGGGCAACTCGGTCCTCGCCGACGAGAACTGGGGCATCGACACGCAGCTCTACTCGATGCCGCTCGCCGAGTACTGGCGCGTGTTCGCGCATCAGTTCAGCGGCCGCGCGAACACGGGCGACGGCAGCAGCGTGAGCCGCATCCGTAACGGCATCGGCGCGGACTTCCGTTTTCATGGCATCGACGCCGCGGCGGAAGTCGACCGCTCGACGGGCGGTCAGGCGAAAACGGGAGGCGCAGGCAGCGTGAGCTACGCACCCGACGATCGCTGGCGCTTTTCGGCAGGTGTCGACAGCAACGTCAACACGCTGCCGTGGAAAGCGTACCAGGCGGGCGTCACGGGCCGCGCGGCAACGGGTGGCGTGCGCTACAGCGTCGACGATTACCGCTACTTCGATCTCACGTACGGCGCGACGCGCTATAGCGACACGAACCTGAATCAGGCGTGGGTCGGCACGTGGTACGAGCGTCTCCTCAACACGCCGAGTCATCTCGTCGCGACGTGGGTGGAACTGAACACGAGCAGCAACACGCTCGCGAACACCGCGTACTTCGCACCGCATCGCGACATGACGGCGCAACTCACAGCGATGTACCAGTGGACGTCATGGCGCAACGCGGACCAGTCGCTTGCGAACCGCGCGTACGCGACGGTCGGCGGCTACCGTCAAACGGATATCGGCAACAGCATGCTGTGGGAAGTGCGGCTCGAGCAGCAATGGCAATTCAACGCGCACGCATCGCTCGCATATGGCATTGGCCTTTCCAGCCAGCGCCTCGATCACACGCGCGAGACCAGCAAGCTCATCTACCTGAACCTGAACATTCCTCTGTAGGTCACCATGGACAAGCTCAATCGCAGACGTTTTCTTGCATTCGCCGCAGGTCTCGCCGCCGTACCCGCTGCGCAGGCCCGTATCGCGCTCGACCGTTTGCCGCCGCCCGACGCGGACGATGGCCTGACGTTCCGCGTGCTCGCCATTCACGACATTCGCGACGACTTGCGCGCCGATGTGTCGACGGTCGCCGATACCTGCGCGATCAGCACGGCCACGCTCAACACGATCTTCGCGTGGCTGAAGGCGAAGGACTTCCGCCCGGTGAGCGTCGATCAGATCGTCGCGTCGCGCAACGGCGGTCCGCGCCTGCCGCCGCGCGCTGTGCTGCTCACCTTCGACGACGCATACAAGAGCCAGTTCACGCACGCCTTTCCGCTGCTTCAGCAGTACGGCTATCCCGCGCTGATCGGCGTCGTCACGCGCTGGACCGACACGCCCGCAGGCGACCCCGTGCGCATCAGCCACAAGTCGGTGATGCCGCCGGGCTACTTCATGAGCTGGGACGATCTGCGCGAGATGGCGAACTCCGGCCTCGTCGAAGTGGCGTCGCACACGCACGACATGCACCACGGCGCGCTTGCCAATCCGCAAGGCAATGAACTGCCCGCCGCGAGCGCGCATCTGTATTACCCGCAACTGGAACGCTACGAGACGGACGAAGAGTACCAGGCGCGCGTGCACGACGACCTGAAGCAGAGCGTCGACCTGATCGAGGCCCGCACGGGCGTGGCGGTGCGCTCGGCCGTGTGGCCGTACGGGATGTACAACGCGGCGCTCATCAAGGCGTCGCAGGCGCTCGGCATGTCCGTGCATTTCACGCTCGACGATGGTCCGAACACGCCCGACGTGCCGCTCACGGCAATTCGCCGCCTGCTCGTGTCGTATGACTGGGACGTAGGCACGCTGATCGCGCAGATGCGTTCGTCGCGCCTGTATCGCGGCGAGCACAATCCCGTCGAGCGCGTGGTGAACGTGTCGCTCGACGAGATGTATGACATCGATCCGAACAAGAGCGAAGAAAAGCTCGGAAGGCTGCTCGACCGCATCAAGGATCTCGAACCGAAGTCGGTGTACCTGAAGGCGTACTGGGACCCCGACAACACGGGCGTCGCGCGCGCGCTGTACTACCCGAACCGCCATATGCCGATGCGCGCCGACCTGTTCAACCGCGTTGCGTGGCAACTGATCACGCGCGCCGGCGTGCAGGTGTACGCGCGCATGCCGCTGCTCGCGTTCGATCTGCCGACAGGGCATGCGGCGAGAGGACGTTTCGTCGAAGTCGCAGCCAACGGCCCGGCCGATACGCGTCAAGGCCGCACGCCGCGCCTGAGCCCGTTCGATCCCGTCGCGCGTCAAACCATCCAGGACATCTACGACGATCTCACGCGCTATTCGAGCTTCAACGGCGTCGTGTTCGGCGCGGACGCGACCTTGAACGCGTACGAGGACACGAGCGCCGCGGCATTGGCCGTGTACCGCTCGTGGGGCCTGCCCGGCGACGTCGCGCAGATTCACGCATCCGACGATCTGATGCAGCGCTGGGCGAAGGGCAAAACTGCGTATCTGAACACGTTCACGAACCAGCTTGCCGAGCGCGTGCGCGCCTATCAGGGCGGCGGCAACGTGCTGACGGCGCGCACCGTGCCCGCCGAGGCCGTGTTCGACGCGAACGCCGAGCGCAACTTCTCGTTGAGCCTCGCGTCGTCGCTGGCGAACTATGACTTCGTCGCGCTGGCGGCGCAGCCGCGTGCCGGTGGCGAGCGCGTCAGCGACGCGTGGCTCGACAGCCTGCGGCAGACGGTGATGCAGCAGCAGGGCGCGGTGGCGAAGACCGTGTTCGAGCTGCCCGCCATCAACCGGCAGACACAGCAGCCCGTCGAGGCGGCCGTGCTGCGCGCGCAGATGAAGCGGCTGAACGCGGCGGGCGTCGTGCATCTGGGCTACGGGCCGGACGACTTCCTGAAGAACCGGCCGGACACGACGGTGCTGCGCGACGTGATGTCGGTGCAGAGCACGCTGAGATCGAATCAGGGGATGTTGGGTTGAGCCTCGCGCGACGCATGTCGATCAAAGCGATGCCAACCCGGACCAGGGGACCACAATGAAAAACGCAATGAACATCATCTCGAACTTCGTCTTCTACTATCCGCTGCTGATGGCGTATCTGTGGATGGTGGGGGGATTGCTGCACTATCTGCTGATCGAGCGCCGCGACGCCGGGCGCAAGGCGGCGCCGCCGCTCGCCTCGTATCCGAAAGTGTCCGTCGTCGTGCCTTGCTACAACGAAGCGGACAACGTGCGCGAAGTGATCGCGTGCCTCGACCAGCTGAATTATCCGAACTACAACATCATCGCGATCAACGACGGCAGCCGTGACGAAACGGGCGCGATCCTGAACCAGCTCGTGAACGTCTATCCGAAGCTCGTCGTCGTGCACCAGCATCAGAACGAGGGCAAGGCGATCGGTCTCACGACGGCCGCGATGCTGTCCGATGCCGAATACCTGATGTGTATCGACGGCGACTCGCTGCTCGACAAGGAAGCGATCGGCTGGATGCTGCGCCACTTCCTCGACGATGCATCCGTCGGCGCGGTGACGGGCAATCCGCGCATCCGCACGCGCTCGTCGCTGCTCGGGCGCATGCAGGTGGGCGAGTTCTCGTCGATCGTCGGCCTCATCAAGCGCACGCAGCATATGTATGGACGCTTGCTGACGGTGTCGGGCGTGGTGTCGATGTTCAGGAAGCGCGCGCTGCAGGAAGTGGGCTACTGGAGCTCCGACATGCTGACGGAAGACATCGACATCAGCTGGAAGCTGCAGGTGCAGGGCTGGGGCGTGGATTTCGAATCGCGCGCGCTTAGCTGGATCCTGATGCCGGAGACCTTCCGCGGGCTCTACAAGCAGCGGCTGCGCTGGGCGAAGGGCGGCATCCAGGTGCTCTTCAAGTATGCAGGCGCCGTGCTGTCCCGTCGCAACATGATGATGTGGCCGATCTTCGTCGAGTACGCGACCAGCATCGTGTGGGCGTATTGCATGCTGTTCACGCTCGTGATGATGGCGGCCACCGCGCTCTTCACGCTGCCCGAAAGCTGGCGCTTCGCGTTCGTGCCGCGCGGCACGGGTGTGCTGCTGTTCGCGACCTGCTGCGCGCAGATTCTGATCGGCTGCCTGATCGATCGCCGCTACGACAAGAACCTGCTGCGCTATTTCGTCGACACCGTCTGGTATCCCGCCGCGTTCTGGGCGATCAGCATGATCGCGTCCGTGATTGCGCTGCCGGGCGTGGTCAGCCAGCGTCGCAGGAAACGCGCGCGCTGGGTCAGCCCGGATCGCGGCATCCGTTCGAGCGGCGCGGTAACGGCCGACGCCTCGGCGGCATTGCTCTCGCAGCGAACGGAATGAAGCATTGAAGCACGTGGGATGAAGCAATCGAATTGACAACGCAAGTCAACCGTCTCAGGGGAAAAACATGGAATTTCCGATCATCGATGTTTCGAAGCAGTCCGTCTCGCAGTTCGCTACGGAAGGCAGCAGGGCCAAAGCCATGCGCACCGTTGCGTGGTATCGCGTGGTGCGCCCGACGCTCGTGCTCGGCACGTGGGTGCTGGCCGCGCTGTATATCCGCTGGTGTCTTGCGAATGCGAGTGAAGAAGAGCTGTCGCTCGACGCGTTCATGCCCGGCATCATGGGCATCGGTATTGTCGCTCTGGCGATGATTCTGTGGACCTTCGGCCGCCAGATGGACGCGATGAGCACGAACCGCGTGCGCCGCATGCCGCAGACGAGCGAGGTGCAAGCGCCGCAGACCACGCATGAAATTCCCGAAGGCGATGCGGGCCGCTGCCTCGTCGCCTATCACGATGCCGACGGCATGATCTCGCACGTCATGAGCGTGCGCGAGTTCGAACGCGAAGCGGCATAAGCGAGCGCGTTCTCACAGTACAAACACACGCAACACGGAGACCAACATGTGCGGAATCGTAGGAGCAGTGGCCCAGCGCGACGTCGTCGGCGTGCTGACGGAAGGCCTGCGCAGGCTCGAATATCGCGGCTATGACTCGTGCGGCGTCGCCGTCCTGCAACACGGCGCGCCGCGCCGCGTGCGCAGCGTCGAACGCGTCGCGAATCTCGCGGACCAGGTTCAGGAAGCAAGGCTGGCGGGGACGATCGGCGTTGCGCATACGCGCTGGGCGACGCACGGCGCGCCCGTCACCGACAACGCGCACCCGATCTTTTCTCGCGACGAGATCGCGCTGGTGCACAACGGCATCATCGAGAATCACGAGCCGCTGCGCGACGAGCTGACAGCGCTTGGCTATGTGTTCGAATCGGATACCGACACGGAAGTGATCGCGCATCTGATCCATCACACGCGCGAGCAGGACCCGTCGCGCGATCTGCTGACGGCTGTGCAACGCGCGTTGCTGCGTCTGCGCGGCGCATATGCGATCGCCGTGTTCGCGAAGAACGAGCCCGACCGCGTGATCGGCGCGCGCGCCGGCTCGCCGCTGGTAATCGGCGTGGGCGAGCGCGGCAACTATCTGGCCTCGGATGCGATGGCGCTGTCGGGCACGGTCGAACATTTCATCTTCCTCGAAGAAGGCGATATCGCAGTGCTGTCGTGCGACGGCGTGCATATCGTCGATCGCGACGGCGCGACCGTGCGCCGCGAAGTGCAGGCGCAGCACACGAGCCACTACGCGGCCGAACTCGGCCCGTACCGTCACTACATGCAGAAGGAAATCTTCGAGCAGCCGGACGTCGTCGCCGACGCGACGGAGCGCGTCCGTTCGATCACCCCCGCCTTGTTCGGCGCGAATGCGCAGCGCGCGTTCAACGAGATCGACTCGCTGCTGCTGCTCGCGTGCGGCACGAGCTATTACTCCGCGCTGACGGCGAAGTACTGGCTCGAATCGATCGCGGGGATTCCGACGCAGGTGGAGATAGCGAGCGAGTACCGGTATCGGGAGAGCGTGGTGAATCCGTGCGCGATGGTCGTCGTCGTGTCGCAATCGGGCGAGACGGCCGATACGCTCGCCGCGTTGAAGCATGCGCAGGAACTCGGCCATCACCATACGCTCGCGATCTGCAACGTGCCGCATAGCTCGATGATGCGGCTCACGGAATTGCAGTACCTCACGGGTGCGGGGCCGGAGATCGGCGTCGCCTCGACGAAGGCGTTCACGACGCAACTGGTCGCGCTGTTCCTGCTCGCGCTCACGCTCGGCAAGGAGCGCGGCCACGTGAGCGCCGACGACGAAGCGCACGCGCTGCGGCAACTGCATCATCTGCCTGCCGCGCTCAATAGCGTGCTCGCGCTGGAGCCGCAGCTCGTCGCATGGGCGGAAGCGCTTGCGCGCAAGGACCACGCGCTCTTTCTCGGACGCGGTGTGCATTACCCCATCGCGCTCGAAGGCGCGCTCAAGCTCAAGGAAATCTCGTACGTGCATGCGGAAGCGTATCCGGCGGGCGAGCTGAAGCATGGGCCGCTGGCGATCGTCACCAACGAGATGCCCGTCATCACGATCGCGCCGAACGACGCGCTGCTCGAAAAGCTCAAGTCGAACATCCAGGAAGTGCGCGCGCGCGGCGGCCAGCTGTACGTGCTCGCCGATGCGGGCACGAAGATCGAAAGCCGCGACGGCGTGCGCGTGATCCAGCTGCCCGAGCACTATGGGCCGTTGTCGCCGATCCTGCATGTGGTGCCGCTGCAATTGCTCGCGTATCACACGGCCTGCGCACGCGGCACCGACGTCGACAAGCCGCGCAATCTCGCGAAATCGGTCACGGTGGAGTGAAGGGCGCTCATGCGGACTACGATTGCAGTGCTCGTCGTGGCGGCCACGGTGGCCACAAGCT
This sequence comes from Paraburkholderia sp. SIMBA_054, assembly GCF_046534875.1. Taxonomy (NCBI): domain Bacteria; kingdom Pseudomonadati; phylum Pseudomonadota; class Betaproteobacteria; order Burkholderiales; family Burkholderiaceae; genus Paraburkholderia; species Paraburkholderia sp. SIMBA_054. The sequence continues at coordinate 21,096 of NZ_JAWRXV010000019.1, forward strand.
GCGTCGTTCCGTCCGCGCTAGCGGGCGGAACGAAGGCTGCCAAAGCCGCTAAAGCCGCGAGCGTGCCGACGGGCGACCTGCGCGCCTACATGCACGGCATCGGTGCGATTACGGATGCGCAGGGCGTGACGACCGTGTTCTTCAGCAGCTCGGGCCTGCCGCCGCGCGGCGCGGGGCGCGACCGCAACTGGACGCACGATGTGTACATCGCGCGCTGGACACCGCAGCAGCCGAAGCTCGACCGTCCGCGCGTGTTCATCAGCCGGCCGGAGGCGCAGGAGCCCGTGTCCGTCGCGCAGAACGATACGGGCCGCGTGATGGTGTCGTTCGAGGACGGCTGGAACACGCCGAATGAAGTGAGCCAGCGCTATGGCGTCTATACGTCCGATCTGAAGGACGTGAAGCCGTATCCGAACGATGTGCTGTCGGGTGGTCACTCGGGACATGTAGCCGCCGTCGGCTCGCGCTTCGTCGTGTTCTATTCGAACGACTGGGTGAACGGCGGCGGCGTCGATAACCTCGGCACGGGCAACGGCGTGTATGTGAAGACCTACGATGCCGACGGCGCGCTGCTGCAGGCCATTGACGTCGCGCCGCGCGTGCGCGAATGGTGGCCGATGATTGCCGCCTCGCCGACGCGCGCGCTGCTCGTGTGGCAGCAGTACGTGAGCGGCGAGACCTGGGCGCGGCTGAAGGTCGCGACGCTCGATCCGTCGACGGGCGCGCTCAGTGAGCCGCGCGTGATCGCGGACCGGCTGCTGTACTACACGTATGCGGCGGCGTACGTGCCGTCCATCGATCGCTTCGTCGTCGTCGCGACGAGCGACAAGGGCAAAGGCTTCGCGCAGCTGATCGACGCGAGCGGCCAGACCACGGCGACGCTCGATTGCATGCCGGCGTCAGTGCGCGAGGCGGGCATCCCGGTGATTGGCGAGCGGGCGTTCACGCCGTCGCAGGATGGACGGCTGCTGCATCTGAAGCTCACGCCTGCGTCGATCGAACTGGCGGGCACGCAGCCTTCGCCGATTGCGTGGACTTATACAGGCAGCGTCGGGCTGGTGCGCTCGCCGACCCAGTTGCATTGGGTCGCGACGAGCCCGAAAGGGCTGCAGGAGGCGGACTTCGATCTGAAGGCCGGGAATGCAGTGAAGGTGCCCGATGCGAAGGATCTGTGCAAGGGATAGCAATTTCCCCGTGCGTGCGGTGACACTCCGGGCCGCACGCACCCCACTTTTTGTATCGCTGTACCGGCCAGATACATTGGGACACATAGCCGGGAATGGGCCAGGGTATAAAACCGTCATCGCATCGAGGAACACGCCATGACTACCCACACTCACCACGGCTCATGCCATTGCGGCGCCGTCAAATTCACCGTCGAAACGCCCGTCGCGCCCGCCGTCCGCTGCAACTGCAGCCTGTGCCGGCGCAAGGGCGCGCTGATGTCGCCGTTCTTTCCGGCGGGCGCGCTCAATATCGTGTCCGGTGAGGACAGCCTGACGCTGTACCAGTTCAACACGCAAGTCGCGAAGCATTATTTCTGCAAGCAGTGCGGCATCTATCCGTTTCATCAGACACGCAAGGACCCGAACCTGTGGCGCGTGAATATCGGCTGTCTGGACGACGTCGATCCGTATGCGCTGGAGTCGTCGGTGTCGGACGGCAAGAGCCTGTCCGTGGTGGAAGACGCCTGAAGGCCGCCTGAAGGGTGCATAAAGGACGCGTAAGATAAGCGAACTCTGGCAGGCGAAGGAGCCTTGTGTGGACAAAACGGATCACGTTCTGATCGTCGACGACGACCGCGACATTCGCGAGCTGGTCGGCACGTACCTCACCAGGAATGGCGTGCGCGTGACGCTCGCGTCGGGTGGCCGGCAAATGCGCGCGTCGCTCGCCGACGAGCGGCCCGACCTGATCGTGCTCGATCTGATGCTGCCCGGCGAAAGCGGCCTCGACCTGTGCCGCGAACTGCGCGCGGGTGAATTTCAGACCATCCCGATCCTGATGCTGACGGCGCTGAGCGAGGAGACCGATCGCGTGGTCGGCCTCGAAATGGGCGCTGACGACTATCTGGCGAAACCCTTCGCGGTGCGCGAGCTGCTGGCCCGCATCCGCGCGATCCTGCGGCGCGCCCGCATGATGCCGCCCGGCGGCAGCGACGAGCCGGCGAACGCGGCGCACTTCCTGCGCTTCGGCGACTGGCGGCTCGATACGATCGGCCGCAATCTGATCGACAGCGACGGCACGATGGTCGCGTTGAGCGGCGCGGAATACCGGCTGTTGCGCGTGTTCGTCGACAATCCGCAGCGCGTGCTGACGCGCGACCAATTGCTCACTCTCACGCAAGGGCGGCAGACGGAACCGTTCGACCGCTCGATCGATCTGCTGGTGAGCCGCGTGCGTCAGCGTCTGGGCGACGACGCGCGCGAGCCGCGCTACATCAAGACCCTGCGCAACGAAGGCTATGTGTTCTCGTCGCTCGTGACGGCCGAGGACAACGGCGGATGAACGCGGCAATCGCTCGTCTGCGCGGCCTGTGGCCGCCGCGCACGCTGTTCATGCGGCTGTCGCTGATTTTCGTGGCCGGGCTGCTGGCCGCGCAGACGCTGTCGTTCTGGCTCACGATGACCGAGCGCAACGAGGCGACCATGCACGTGATGGTCGGCTACATCGGCCAGGAAGTAACCAGCTCCGTCGCGCTGCTGGACCGCCTGACGCCCGCCGAGCGCGAGGAATGGCTGCCGAAGCTCGCGCGGCGCAGCTATCGTTTCGTGCTGGGTCCGGGCACGAGCGGCATGCCGCCGGACGCGAAGCTCTCGCGGGAAATCGGTGCGTCGATCGCGAAGGACATCGGCCCGCAGTACAAGGTGACGGCCAACGAGGTCCCCGGCGAGAGCGAGCATCTCGAAGTGCACCTGACGCTGAGCGACGGCACGCCGCTCACGATCGACATGCATCCGATGCACGGCATCCCGCTGTCGCCGTGGCTGCCGCTCGTGCTGGTCGCCCAACTGGCGCTGCTCGCGGGCTGCGCGTGGCTCGCAGTGCGCCTCGCCACGCGTCCGCTCGAACGTCTCGCGCGCGCCGCCGACACGCTCGGTCCCGATCTCGCGCCCGCCGCGCTGCCTGAAGACGGCCCCGAAGAAGTGGCGCGCGCGTCGAAAGCGTTCAACGCGATGCAGACGCGCATCGGCATTTATATGCGCGAGCGGTTGCAAATCCTCGCGGCGATTTCGCACGACCTGCAAACGCCCATCACGCGGATGCGGATACGCGCCGATCTGCTCGACGACGAAGCCGAGCGCGCGCGCCTGCAAAAAGATCTGAAGGAAATGGAATTGCTGGTGCGCGAAGGCGTCGCCTATGCGCGCACGCTGCACGGCGCCGACGAAAAGCCGCGCCGCATCGATCCCGATGCACTGATCGAAAGCATGGTCAGCGACTATACGGATGCGGGCGATCCCGTCTCGCTGACAGGGCACGTCGGCCAGCCGGTGACGACGCGCCCGCAGGCACTGCGCCGCATTCTCGGCAACCTGATCGACAACGCGCTGAAGTATTCGGGGCACGAAGCGGTGACGGTGGAAGTGAGCGTCGATGCGTCGCGCGGGCGGCAACTGTCGGTCGTCGTACTCGATCGCGGTCCCGGCATTCCGCAGGAACTGCTCGATGCCGTATTCCAGCCGTTCTATCGCGTCGAAAGCTCGCGTAACCGTGAAACGGGAGGCACGGGGCTCGGACTCGCCATCGCGAAGCAACTGGCGCAGTCGATGAGCGCCACGCTGACCTTGCGCAACCGCGAAGGCGGCGGGCTGGAAGCGCGGCTCACGCTGTGACGGGTGCCGCCGCGCCGTGCTTCGTCGCGGCGCGCACGTAGTCGACGAAACGCGCCACGACGGGATCGTCGCGTTCCGTCTGCCATGCAAGTCCGACGCGCCATTGCGCGGAGGCGTCCTTCAAACGCAGCACCTTGGCGTCGCGCAGCAGATGTTCCGCGCGCGACGGCACGAACGCGACGCCGACACCCGCGGCGACCGCGGCGAGCACCGACTGGAAATCGTCCGCCTGCTGGATTACGCGCGGCACGAAGCCGCGCTCGGCGCACCACGCGTCGATCATGGCCGCCGTCCCTGGCCCTTTGCTGCGCGCCAGCGCGATGAAACCCAACTCATTGAACTCGTCCAGCTTTGCCGGCAGGCGCTTCCACTTCGCGTGCTGCGGCACCGCGAGCGCAAGCGACTCGTCGATCACCGCGAACGCGGACAGACCCGCGGCGGCAGGCAGGCGCACGAAGCCGACGTCGAGCTTGCCGGCGAACATGCGCCGCGTCTGCTCCGCCGACGACAAGTCGTTCAACGTGACGCCGATCTGCGGATGCTGCGCGCGATACGCGGCGATCAACGGCGGCGCGAGCGTGAGCGTCGACAGGCACAGGCCGATGCGCAGATGGCCGCGCTGTCCGCTGCTCGCCTCGCGGGCGCGGGCGAGCATGTCGTCGGCATCGCGCACGAGCGTTTCGGCATCGGGCAGGAACGCCTCGCCGAATGCCGTCAGCCCGGCGCCGTGACGGCCGCGCTCGAAGAGCCGTCCGCCGAGACTCTCTTCGAGCACGACGATCTGTTTGCTCAGCGCGGGCTGGCTGAGATGCAGCGCTTCGGCGGCGCGGCCGAAATGCCGAAGGTTCGCGACCGTCAGGAACGCGCGTAACAGACGGATTTCCATTCTCGTAAGTTATCGTATCGATTGGATTATTCATTTTACTTATCGAATGGCGAGCGGTCCAATGATGGCATCCGATTCATCTTTTGAGACCCGCCATGTCCACCTTGCCCTCCGCGACGCTGCGCGTCGCGTCGATTCCGTTCGCCGCGCGGCACGGTGAGATCGACCATAACGTTGCGCACGTCGTCGCGCGGATCGAGCAGGCGGCACGCGAACGCGTCGGGCTCGCCGTGTTTCCCGAAGCCTGCCTGACGGGCGGCATGGACACGCCTGCGTCGGCGGAGGCACGCAGAACGCGGCGCGCGGAGATTGCAGCGCTTGCGGCGAGCGTCGATAGCGCGAGCGTGCAGGCCGTCGCCGATGCCGTCGAGCGAACTGGCGTGGCGGCGGGTGTCGGGCTGATCGAGCGCGCGACGAACGGCGATCTGTATAGCAGTTACGTCGTCTGTCTACCGGGCGGCAAGCGGCATGTGCATCGCAAGCTGCAACGCGATGGTCAGCGGCATATCGCGCGCGGCGACTGCTTCACGGTGTTCGATGCGCAAGCGGGATGGCGGCTCGCGGTGCTGATCGGCGGCGACAACTATCTGGTGGAGAACGCGCGCATGGCCGCGCTGCTCGGCGCGGCGCTGCTGGTCGCGCCGCATGCGCAGACGGACGCAAGCGACGAGGCGGGCGCATGGATGCGCCGCGCGCTGCCGGCGCGTGCGCTCGACAACGGCATGTTCGTCGTCTACAGCGACGCGGGCGACGGCGCGATTGTCGATCCCTGCGGTCAGGTCGTCGCCCAACGCGCATCCGGCGACGATATGATCGCCGCGGATCTCGATCCCGCTTCGATCGGCGCGAGTCCGGCGCACCGCTGGCTCGAAGCGCGACGCCCGGACCTGTATGCGCGGCTCGCGCATGAACCGTATTCAGGCGCGCAGCTTTTCGAGCCGCGCAGCGCGAATGCGCGCGGCGCTGTGGCCGTGAGCGTCGCAGTCGTGAAGCGCACGCAGGCGCGTTTCTGATCGTTCGCGCATGGGCGCTGAAGCGCATTGTCGCGATTTCGATGCGCACAAGAGGACGAACATACGCACATCGATAACAGCGCATTTTTTTCGCGCTCTATACTGAAGGGATCATTCTTCTTCGAAAGCAGGCCATGCGTCGTTTATCAGTCAGGCGGTCGCCGATTCACGGCAAAGGTGTGTTCGCGCTATGCATGCTCGCGGCGGGCGAACGCATCATCGAATACAAAGGCGAAGTGACGTCATGGCGGCGTGCCGCGCGGCGCATCGAACGCACGGGCGACTACGGGCACACATTCGTGTTCGGCCTGTCGGATGGACGCGTGATCGACGGCAGCGTCGGCGGCAATAGCGCGCGCTGGCTGAACCACGCGTGCCGGGCCAATTGCGAGGCGGTCGAGATCGACGGCCGCGTGTTCATCGAAGCCGCCGTCGATATCCAGCAGGGCGAAGAACTGTTCATCTCGTACGGACTGGCCGTCGACGACCCGCAAGACGAGGAAACGCGCAGCCAGTATGTGTGCCGGTGCGGATCGCCTGCATGCCGCGGCACGATGCTCGCGACGGGGGAAGACGCGCTGGCTTGAGGCGTGAGCTTGCGGGTTCTGGACGCTGGCGCGGGTTCGGGAAGGGCTGCCGTCGGGCTGTGATACAGTCCCCGCAGCGTTCCCGAGAGGCGTCCATGACAAACCGACCACGGAAGACCCTGCATTCCCCGGCACCGACCTTGCCGATGTTGCTGATGCAACTGGAGGCGTCGCTGCCTTCGCTGATGGCGCAGCCCGCGTCATTGTCGAGCGCGCTCGTGCGCGTCTGCCGATGCCTCGACCGCGCCGGGGCGCCGATGCGCCAGCGCAAGCCGCGCGCGGCACGGCCCGCCCGTGTGAAAGCGGCGAACGTCGATAAGCCGATGTCGCTGCCGCTCTTTCCCTGATGTACGCGTGAACCTCGCCTGCAACGCGGCGAGCGGTTTGCGTCACCTCTCTTTTCTTTTCCTTACCGACGTTCGAGCAGAGCGAGACGCGCAGGCGCGCGTCGCTGATCCCGTCAGGACGTTCCCGCTGTCTCACGCGGGCGCGCGCCCGGCACGCGCGGAAACGCGATCTGCACGGCAAGCCCGCGCCGTCCGATGCCCGAGCCGATATGAATCTGCGCGTTGAAATGCGCGGCAATGCGCGCGACGATCGACAACCCGAGCCCGCTGCCGTTGCCGCTCGCGGACGCCGACGCGCCGCGAAAGAAGCGGTCGGTGAGACGCAGGCGTTCTTCGTCGGAGACGCCGGGGCCGTTGTCGGAGACCGTCAGCGATACCGTCTGCGCGTCGGCCAGCACGGTGATGTGTACGCGTCCGCCGGCCTCGCCGTACTTGATTGCGTTGTCGAGCAGGTTGTCGATCAGCGTGCGGGCCAGCGCGCGGTCCGCATAGACTTCGGCGTCGCGCTCGCCCGAGAGCACCACCGCCATCGATTTGTCTTCAGCATGCGGCGCGCGGAACGCGATCGCCTCGCCGGCGACCTCATGCAGCCGGACGGGCGCCGTCGCCACCGTGTCGCGCTCATCGAGCCGCGCGAGCAGCAGCAGCTGCTCGGCAAGATGCGCGCTGCGGTCGACGCCCTGGACCACGCGGCGCATCGCCTGCTGCTGTTGCGCGCTGTCGTGCGCGGCGAGCGCCACCTGCGCCTGGACCTTGATCGCGGCCAGCGGCGTCTTCAGCTCGTGCGCGGCGTCGGCCGTGAACGCGCGCTCGCGCAGGATCGACTGCTGCAATCGCGCGAGCAACTGGTTGATCGCATCGACGAGCGGCCGGACTTCGGCGGGTGACGGATTGACGTGAATCGGCTCGAGATTGCGGCTGTCGCGCATGCGCACGGCCTTCGAGATCGTCGACAGCGGCCTGAAGCTGTGGCCCACGCTGAACCAGACGAGCAGCGCGAGCACGGGCAGCGCAAACGCCATCGGCCGCGCGATGCGGCTCGCCACGCCCGTCGTCAGGTCACTGCGCACGTTGGCCGGTTCGAACACGCGCACCATGCGGCCCGTTGCACTGTCTTGCAACGCGTAGGCGAGCCAAGGCTGGCCGTCCACGGTCATCGTGTGCACGCTTTGCGCGGCTTCGCCCGGCTGGGCGGCGCGATGCAGCGCGGCAAGGCCGGGGCTCGCGACGATCACGCGGCCGGCTGCATCGCGCACCTCGAAGAGCGCATAGCGGGGCCGCGCGTCGGTGTCGTCGTCGAGGGCGGGCGACGCGCGCGAGTACTCGTTGCGAACATCGATACCGCCAGTTGCGAGCCGCGCCAGGTTCGGGTCGTCGAGCCGCGCCAGCAGATGCGCGAGCTGGATCAGGCGAGCTCTGTCCCATTCGTCGACTTCACGCGTCGCGTTGTTGAAGCTCCACGCGAACATGACTGCCCACACCGCGCCGACGCTGACGAGAATCAGCCACATCAGGCGGCGGCGGATCGATGTCGAGCGCGGCTGCGTCATGTCTTGTCCACGATATAGCCGAAGCCGCGCACGGTGCGGATCACATCGCCGCCGAGCTTCTTGCGCAGGTTCGACACGTGCACTTCGATCGCATTGCTTTCGACTTCCTCTTGCCAGCCATACAGGCTTTCCTCGATCCTGGCGCGCGGCTGCGGCACGCCTGAGTGCGTGAGCAGGTGGATCAGCACGGCCCATTCGCGCGCGGTGAGCGGCACGCGTACGCCGTTTCTCGATACCGTCTGCGCGACGGGGTCGACGCTCAGGTCGCGCCAGGCAATCAGCTCGCTGCCGCGCCCCTGCGAGCGGCGGATCAGTGCACGGCAGCGCGAGACGAGCTCCGCGAGATCGAACGGCTTGCCGAGGTAGTCGTCGGCGCCGGCGTCGAGGCCGCGCACCTTGTCGGCGGCGGTGTCCTTCGCGGTGAGCACGAGCACGGGGATGTCGTTGCCGCGTGCGCGCAGCGACTTCAGCAGCTCCATGCCGGAAAGTTTCGGTAAGCCGAGATCGAGGAGCACGAGCAGATAGGGCGTGGTCGCGAGCGCGAGTTGCGCATGCTGACCGTCGCGCGCCCAGTCGACGGTGAAGCCCGCATTGCGCAGCGCGACTTCGAGGCCGCTGCCGATCAGGTCGTCGTCTTCCACGAGAAGAATGCGCATGGTGTCGTTGTCCGGCTTGTGCCTGGTCTCTGGCTGTCGTATTGACTGCGAGTCTAGCGCGGATGCCGCATGGCATGTATACGTGCGCTTGCCATCGTTTGAGGGTGTTAAGCATTTCTTCAGGTTCCCGCCGTTAGCATCGCCGCCTGACGCGTGCCTCGCGCTTGCGTCAGCGCCATGTTCGATCCGGCCCGCCGTACGACTTCATAAGAGACCGACAATGAACCTCAATGCTTTTGCCCAACGCGCCGCCTATGACGGCGTCGCACGCCTGTTCCACTGGCTGGTCGCGCTGCTCGTCGCCGCGCAGTTTGTGATCGGCTGGACGATGCCTGACGTGCATCGCGATACGTTGCCCAACGGCTTGATCGCATGGCATCTTGGCGTGGGTGCGGCGATCGTCGCGGCGGTGGCGTGCCGCATTGCGTGGCGCGCGACGCATGTGCCGCAGGCCGCGGAATTGTCGCGCGCACTCAGCGTGATTTCATCGACGACGCATGCGCTGCTGTACGCGCTGCTGATCGCCGTGCCGCTCGCGGGATGGGCGAACGCGTCGTCGCGCGGCTGGACGGTGAAGCTGTTCGGGATGGTTCGCTATCCTGATCTGACGGCGTCCGGTTCGCCGACGGGCCACGCACTCGGCGACGTGCATAGCTGGCTTGCATGGGTGCTGCTTGCGCTGATCGTGCTGCATGTAGGCGGCGCGTTGTTTCACCGCGTCGTGCTGAAAGACAACGTGTTGCAGCGGATGCTGCCGTAAGTCGCAAGCAATGTGATGCAAGCCGCCTGAAACACGTATCGACTTCAAGTGCTTAATATTCCCTTCAGAATCCGCTCGCTACCATCGGTGCGTCGTGTTCAGCATGGCTGGGCACGCTCGAATCTGTCGCACCGTCACGCAGGCTTCACATCAGCGAAGTAGCAGCAGCGGGCCGGTGCGCGCCACGTAGGGCTGGCTCGCCATGAAGCAAACCACTGTTCAGATGATCCGCGCGCACCTCGTCACCGCTTCTGTTGCCGCGACGGCCATCGACGTCTGTGTCGTGAGCCTGCTTTTCTTCTGCAAGTTTCCACAGACGCTGTTCGAGACAGCGACGTTCCGGGTGCTGACATTCGGCCTGTTGCTGGCTGCCGTTCTGATTACACGTCGTGCAGCGCGCATGGCATTTCGCGCGGCTGTGAAAAGACGTCATGCGCATTTCATCGGACCACGGCGCGATGCCGTTTGCGTCTCCGCAATCTGTCCCGCGCGCGGACTCGTCATCCTTCATCTGCATTTCATCGGCATGCCTTACGTTCCCGTTCAAGCGACGGGATGGTGATGCGGGCTGTGTCTTCGTGGCTGCGCGCGTCGACACGACGGCCAGCCTGCGTTCATTTCAGCGGGAGCAATCGACAACATGCAGGACACGCTGTTACGTATTGACTGGTTACCGATGATGCTTGTGTGCGGCGCAGCGCTGTATGCCCTCATGGCCGTGCTGGCCTCGCTCGTGTCAGTGTCGCGTGCCGCCGCGCACGAACGGCGATCGTTGCCCGCGCGTGCGCCGATGCCCGTCAGCGTGCTCAAGCCTCTGTGCGGCGCCGAGCCACGGCTCTTCGACAATCTCGCGACCTTCTGCGAGCAGTCGCATCCGTGCTTCGAACTGATCTGCGGCGTATCGAGCGCGAACGATTCCGCTATCGCGATCGTCCATCGCCTGCAGGCCACCTATCCGCATTGCCGGATTTCGCTCGTCGTCGATCCGCGCGTGCACGGCACGAACCTGAAGGTGAGCAACCTGATCAATCTCGCGCAATGGGCGCACCATGACGTATTCGTGATCGCGGACAGCGATATCGCCGTCGAAGCGGATTACCTGGAGCGCGTTTGCGCGCCGCTCGCCGGTCCGCAGGTTGGCGTCGTCACGTGCCTGTATCGCGCGAAAGGCATTGCCGGCTTCTGGTCGCGCGTGGGGGCGCAGTTCATCAACGAATGGTTCGTGCCGTCGGTGCGCATCGCACATGCGTTTGGCTCGACGCGCTTCGGCTTCGGCGCGACGCTCGCGCTGCGGCGCTCGACGCTGGCGGGCATCGGCGGCTTCGAGCGGCTGCGTAACACGCTCGCCGACGACTACTGGCTGGCCGGTCATGTGCGCGAGTTGAATCTGCAAACGGTGCTGTCGCCCGTCGTCGTCGAGACGGATGTGACCGAGCGCACGCTCGCCGCGCTGTGGGATCGCGAGACGCGCTGGCTGCGCACGATCCGCTCGGTGAACCGCACGGGCTTCGCGTCGCTGTTCGTGACATTCACGCTGCCGTGGATAGTCTGCGGCGCGTGGCTCGCGTTCGCGTTGCATCGCGCGAACGAGCATCCCGCCGTGTCGATCGCGCTCGTCGTCGCTGTCGTGACGGGTGTGTCGGCGCGCGTCGTCCTGCATGCGCTGATGGGCGGCGAGCGACGCCAGTTCTGGCGCGATCTCGCGCTGATGCCCGTGCGCGATGCATTGCTGTTCGCGCAGTGGGTGGCAGGAGCGTTCGGCTCGACGGTGGTGTGGCGCGGCGTACGCGTGCCCGTCGAAGCCACGGACAACGCCACGACGGTTTTCCGGCCTGAACCCGCCAACGCACTCGAAGTATCCGATGGACGCTGAGCGCGTCGCGAGAGCATCGCGCGCGCTCAGCTCAATTACAACTCGTGGAAAGCGAATATGAAGAAGACGTTATTTTTGCAGGCACCGTCGTACGACGGTTTCGACGGCGGCGCGGGGTCGCGTTATCAGGCAAAGCGCGAGATCCGCTCGTTCTGGTATCCAACGTGGCTTGCGCAGCCGGCCGCGCTGGTGCCGGGCAGCCGCGTGCTCGACGCACCCGCCGATGGTCTTTCCGTCGAAGCGTCGCTCGCGATCGCGCAGGAATACGAACTCGTCGTCATCCATACGAGCACGCCGTCGTTTCCGACTGACGCACTGTTTGCTGAGCAGTTGAAAGCGCGCGCACCGAAGGTGTTGATCGGCATGGTCGGTGCGAAGGTCGCCGTCGATCCGCACAACTCGCTGACAGCGAGCGAGTCGATCGATTTCGTCTGCCGCGAAGAGTTCGATTTCACCTGCAAGGAGATCGCCGAAGGATTGCCGTTCTCGCAGATCAAGGGCCTGAGCTATCGCGCCGCGGACGGCTCGATCGAGCACAATGAAGCGCGCCCGATCCTCGAGAACATGGACGAGCTGCCGTTCGTCGCGCCCGTTTATCAGCGCGATCTGAAGATCGAGAACTACTTCATCGGCTATCTGAAGCACCCGTATGTATCGATCTATACCGGGCGCGGCTGCCGCTCGAAGTGCACGTTCTGCCTGTGGCCGCAGACGGTGGGCGGGCATCGCTATCGCACGCGCTCCGTCGAGAACGTGCTCGAAGAAGTGAAGTGGATTCGCGACAACATGCCCGAAGTGAAGGAGATCATGTTCGACGACGACACGTTCACCGACTTCAAGCCGCGCGTCGAGGAAATCGCGCGCGGTCTCGGCAAGCTCGGCGTCACGTGGTCGTGCAACGCGAAGGCGAATGTGCCGTACTCGACGCTCAAGATCATGAAAGAGAACGGCCTGCGCCTGTTGCTGGTCGGCTACGAGTCAGGCGACGACCAGATTCTGCTGAACATCAAGAAGGGCCTGCGCACCGACATCGCGCGGCGCTTCTCCGAAGACTGCCGCAAGCTCGACATCAAGATTCACGGCACCTTCATACTCGGCTTGCCGGGCGAAACGAAGGAGACGATCCAGAAGACCATTGAATACGCGAAGGACATCAACCCGCACACCATTCAGGTGTCGCTCGCCGCGCCATATCCGGGCACCACGCTCTACAAGCAGGCCGTCGAAAACGGCTGGCTCGAAGAGAACAAGGTAATCAACCTGGTGAGCAAGGAAGGCGTGCAGCTGGCGGCCATCGGCTATCCGCATCTGTCGCGTGACGAGATCTATCACCATCTCGAACAGTTCTACCGGCAGTTTTATTTCCGTCCGTCGAAGATCTGGGAGATCGTGCGCGAGATGCTGCTGAGCTGGGAAATGATGAAACGGCGTCTGCGCGAAGGCGTCGAGTTCTTCCGTTTCCTGCGGGCGCGCGAGGCATGACGCGACAGTCGGCGCAGCGCTCGATAAACGCTCCCCGACGCGCGCTGATCGTGACGGCCGACGACTTCGGTCTGCATGTGCGGATCAACGAAGCCGTCGAGCGCGCGCATCTGCATGGTGTCCTGACGTCGGCGAGCCTGATGGTGTCCGCGCCCGCCTCGGCGGATGCGGTGCGCCGCGCGCACCTTTATCCGAGTTTGCGCGTCGGTTTGCATCTCGTGCTCGCGGACGGCGTCCCCATGCTCGCCACGCATCTGATTCCCGCGCTCGTCGACAGACATGGGCGGCTCGGGGAACGGATGGTGCGCAACGGCTTTCGCTTTTTCCTCCTGCCTGAAGTGCGGCGCCAGTTGAAGGCGGAAATCCGCGCGCAGTTTCAGGCCTTCGCACGCACGGGGCTCACGCTCGATCACGTCAATACGCACAAGCACTTTCATCTGCATCCAACGGTGCTCGCGATGATTATCGAAGTGGGGAGCGAATATGGGTTGAAGGCGATGCGGCTGCCGTACGAGCCGGGCGCGCCTGCGTGGATCAGGCCGTGGATGGCACGCGTGCGCAAGCAGCTGGATAATGCCGGTATTGCACACAACGACTACGTGATAGGCATGTCGCAGACAGGGCATATGGACGAGGCGGCGCTGCTCGCCGCGCTTGCACGGCTGCCGGAAGGCGTCGGCGAGATTTACAGTCATCCCGCCGTGGCCGGAGAAGGCGCGATCACGCCGACGATGCAGACGTACCGGCACAGCGACGAACTGGACGCACTGCTGTCCGCGCGTGTCGCGTCGGCGATAGCCGCGAGCGGGGCGATCACGGGCGGTTTCGCCGACGTGTTCGCGCAGCCGTCTTACCTATGATCAAGTGGCTCAAATGGCTGGGATTGCCTGCGGGCATCGCGGTGCTGATCGCATTGGCGTTGCACAGCGGCATCGACGACGTGCTGCACGCGATCCGTTCGGCAGGCTTCGCGCTGCTGTGGCTCGTACCGCTGCATGCGCTGCCGTTGCTGCTGGATGCCCAGGCGTGGCGGCTTCTTCTCGGCAGAAGTGCGTCGCTCGCCTATCTGTGGTGGGTTGCGACCGTGCGTGAGGCGGTGAGCCGGCTGCTGCCTGTCGCAAGCATCGGCGGGGAGTTCGTCGGCGTGCGGCTCGCGCGCTGGAAAGTCGACGAGACGGGCTTGGTGTGCGCGTCGGTGATCGTCGAGGTGCTGGTGACGCTCGCCGTCCAGTATGTGTTCGCCGCGCTCGGGCTCGTGATGATCGTCGCGCAGACGGGCCACGATGGTTTGCTCGCGACCGTCGGCGCGGCGTTGCTGCTGTCGTTGCCGCTGCCCGTCGTCGTGTTCTTGCTGCTCAGGCGCGGCGGGCTATTTCACGCGATCGAGCGCTGGTCCGCGCGTCTGCCGATGAGCGCGCACTGGAACGTGGAGCGCATCGGCGGCGCGCGGCTCGATGCCGCGATCGATGCGTTGCTGCGTGAGCCGCGTCTGCTGTTGCGCGCGTTTGTCTGGCAGTTTGCCGGCTATCTGCTCGGCGCGTCGGAGGTGTATGTCGCGCTGTGGATGCTCGGACATCCCGTTTCCATTGGCGGCGCGATCGCCATCGAAGCGCTCACCCAGGCGGCGCGCCATGCGGCGTTCTTCGTGCCGTCGGGGCTGGGCGTGCAGGAGGCTGTCGTCGTGTTGCTCGCGCGAATGTTCGGCGTCGATGAGCAGACGGCGCTGTCGCTTGCGCTCGTCAAGCGGATGCGCGAAGTCCTGTTCGGCTGTGTGGCGCTGGCATCGTGGCAGGCGGCAGAGCTCGTGCGCAACCGTGGTGGTGGTGTCGCGAGAAACCTGCGCTGAGTCCTGTCGAGCATCGCGCGGATGCTTTAGGGCGCCAGCGTTCTCGCTGATGATCCTGTTCTTCATGCCACGCATGCTGTGCGTCGCGTGTGCGCGTTGCCGAATGCGAATCGCAATCAACTAGGTTCCGGAAATATTCGTGCCGATGTCATAGGCTGAAAGCCGGTTCCCTCGATTCGATTCAGAACGGCTGCGCATGCCGCCCTTGTCAACGTTTCCGACCCGAACGCTCGACGCGCTCAAACGAGCCGGCCTGCTAGGCACGGCTGCGCAGGTCGCCGTGCTCGACTATTTGCAACGCACGGAGCACGGCCATTTCAGCGCGGAAGAGATTCACCGCCGCATCGCTGCGGGCGGCGAACGCATGAACCTGTCGACCACCTATCGCGTGCTCAGTCAGCTGGTGGAGGCGGGCTTCGTCGCGAACGTGCCGCTCGGCAAGCATCACAGCCTCTACGAACTGAATTCGGGCAAGGCGCACGATCATCTCGTGTGCGTCGTGTGCGGGCGCGTCGAAGAGTTCTCCGACCCGAAGATCAATCGCCGGCGCATCGCGATCGCGAAGAAGTTCGGCTTGCGCATTGTCGGCAAGACGCTGGCGTTGCACGGGGTGTGCGCGGATTGCGCAGCGCGCGCACATCCACCGAGGCCGCGTGCGAAGTGAGCGTGGGACATAAGCGCGGAACATCAACGTGGGACATCAGCGCCGCGCCCGTTTGTGCGCGCTGGAAAGGAGTGTTTCCGCGCGACCCGTTAATCCGTGGCGCGCGAACCGCTAAAGTGACTCTTGTGCGCGGTGCTTCCCTTCGCGCGCGAGAGAGCTTCCCCCGGTCGCCGCACCCGGCGTCCGGGGGTTTTTTCGATTGCTCCGTTTTTTTGACGCGCGTAACGTGAGCCTGCCTCTTGAGAACAGGCGAGCTTTTTGTCGAGCCCCGCGCCGCTCCGATCACGTCCGGCCGGGGCTTCTTTTATGGCATCTCTCCGTTCGCGCGCCGTGGCTCAGCGCGTGTGACTGCCCGCTGACGCATTCCCGTCGTACACTCCCTGATCCATGATCCAGCGCGCTGCGAAGGGGGACAGCCTCATGTCGGACGATATGTTCAACACCAGACGGCTTCGCGACCCGGCGAAGTCGGACCTGCAGCACCTGCTGGACGGCGTCGAGCAGTTCAGCGACGAGGTGTTTCCCGCCACCCAGGCGCTATTCGAAAGTCTTGCGCAAGGTCAGGCGCCGCACACGCTGTTCATCACGTGTGCTGACTCGCGTGTCTCGCCGGAAATGATTACGCAAACGCATCCGGGCGAGCTCTTCGTGTGCCGCAATATCGGTAATATCGTCCCCGCTTACGGCGAAATGCTGGGCGGCGTGTCGGCTGTCGTCGAATACGCGGTGCTTGCGCTGAACGTGCGGCAGATTGTGGTATGCGGACATAGCGACTGCGGCGCGATGCGCGGCCTCGCGGGCACCGCGCCGATGACAGCGGAAGACATGCCGACCGTCAATGCGTGGCTGCGCAATGCGGAGACGGCGCGCAGCGTCGTGCAGGCGCGCAAGGTCGACAGCGATCATCTCGTGCAGGCGCTCGTCGAGGAAAACATCCGGCTGCAACTGATGCATCTGCGCACGCATCCGTCCGTCGCCGGGCGGCTCGCGCAAAAGCGCCTCGATCTCCAGGGCTGGGTGTAAGACATCGGGCATGGGCGCATTTCGGTGTTCAACGAAGACGATGACAGCTTTGAAAGTCTCGGCGAGGCGCGCACGCGAATTCAGCGGGAGCAGGGCGGTTGATCGCGCAGGGCGCGGTGCGGCCGTTTCGCTTCAATCGCCCATCGCCGCCGCGCGCCGCAAGAATCCCAGCGCTCGCTCATTGTCGAGATACGCGGTATTGAACCGGACCCACGGCGTCATCTCTCCGTGCGGCCGGTAGTAGCTGCCCGGCTGAACGGTGATGCCGGCGCGGGCCGCTTCGGCGACGAACACATCCGAATTCGGCACGCCCGGCACGCGCGCCCACACCAGCGTGCCGCCGCACGGCTCGTCGAACACTTGCCAGCCGATGCCGTTGAGCAATTCCACCGCGGTCGAAATGGCGCCATTCACGCGCCGCCGCAGCCGTTCCAGATGCTTGCGATACGTGCCGCGCTCGAGCAGCGCGGCCACGACGCGCTCGCTAAAGCGCGTGCCGCCAAGGCTGGTGAGCGCCTTCACTTCGACGAAGTGCTTGACCAACCCCGCTTCGGCGGCGATATAGCCGAGCCGTAGCGACGACGACAGGCTCTTCGAAAACCCGCCGATGTACACGACGCGCTTCAGCCGGTCGAGCGACGCGAGACGTTGCGTGGGAATCGCCTGGAAATCCGCGTAGACGTCGTCTTCGACGATCATGAAGTCGTGTTCCTGCGCGAGCTGCAGCAACCGGAAGCCGACGTGCGGCGCGACGTTCGTGCCCGTCGGATTGTGAAAGACGGTGTTGATGAAAAAGAGCTTCGGCCGATGCTCCTTCAGCAGCGCCTCGACGGCCTCGACATCCGGCCCGCTCGACAGACGCGGCACGCCGACCAGCTCGATACCCTGCAGCTTGAGCAGCCCGAACAGGTTGAAGTAGCCGGGATCTTCGACGAACACGGTATCGCCCGGCTTGAGCAGCATCCGCACGACGAGGTCGAGCGCCTCGCTCGCGCTGTTGGTCACCATGATGTTCTGCGGCTCCGCCGCCACGCCGACAAACGCGAGGCGCTGTTCGATCTGCACCCGCAACACCGGGTCGCCCTGTGGAATCGCGTAGTCGATAAGACTGCGCGCGTCCGTGCGGGACGCCTGGCGGATCGCCTGCGCAATGCCTTCGACATCGCGCCACGCCTCGGGAATGAAGCCGATCGACAGGTTCAGCACCTCGTCGGGCCGCTCGAACTGCCGCAGGATCTGGTCGGATTCGGGCGTCGCGCGGATCGCGTCGAGCCCGCGCGTGGCGCGCGGCGCCTTTTCGAACTGTTCGGCGACGTAGTAGCCGGAACCGTGCTTGGGCTGCAGCAGGCCGCGCGTGGCGAGCCGGTCGTAGGCCTCGATGACGGGAAAGCGGCTGATGTTGTGCTCGGCCGCGAACTTGCGGATAGACGGCAGGCGCATGCCGACGCGCAGTTCGCGCGCCAGGATCAGCGCTTCGACCTGACCGACGATCTGTTCCGTCAGCGGGGTAGCCGTTGCGACGTCGAGGGTGATCTTCATTCGCCTCCCTGTCGACCAGAGTGGGCGCGCTAGCACCTTACTTTGGTCCCATCAAGATGATTGCTCTGAAAGTGTTCATGCGAGTTTGCCGAACACTTCACGCAAATTGATCGAAAGTGTTCATTCCAGTTATCGCAGTTTACCGGAACAATAGGCCCAACGAGTTAGTTTGTTTGTATGAATTTTAAAGTGAAATTCTCGGTAAATCAGTGGGTTAGTTGAAATTCGATGAATTCCTCGAACACTGGCCAAAACGAACGAACACTTTAGCTGATTCCGCAAAAACGGAACTGTACGAACTGAATTTCCGAGGCCGTGCAAAAAAGATACGGCCCAGCAGAACCTGAGAGAAAGCAGAACCTGAGAGAAACAACGAACGGCGGCCATTGACGAGAATCCGGCTGGACCGCCCAGACCTATATCGACCTTCAGGCGCGCTCCCTTTGCGGGAGCGCCCGTTTTGTTCGTCGAGAGCGTCTGGCTGCGGCGTGAGTCCGACACTCGGGCACGCATTCGGTGACAGCGCGCGAGGCTGCGATCGGCGGCATCGGGCCGATAAACAACACACACGTCTGACTGCGCCGGAGCGGCCGGGAAGCCGCGCCCGGCGTCAGATCCACGGCGGAGAACGGGGCTACAAGTTAAGCCTGTTGCGCTCATCGGCCTGCCGCCATTGGCGAGGCGATGCTGCCCGCCACACGGCTTTGGGTTTCTGGCTCCGGGTGTGAAAGAACTGGCCACGGTGGTGGACAGCTTGTTAAGCAGTACAGAGTTAACGCCAACCCCAAAGGAGATTGAGATGACGACCCAAGTGCAGGTTCAGCAAGCGCAGCCGCAACAACAATCGCAGGCGCAGTCGCAAACGGACAGGCAAGACGACAAGAAAATCACTGTCGTGGTCAAGCCGCGCAAGGCGCGTCCCGTCCTGATCCCGGTTCACTTGTAATGAACGCGCCGGCACCGTTGCGTGCCGGCCACGAACGGAGGCTGTCGTGATGGACGACATTTTTGAACCACAGGCGTTTGTGCTGGCGGGGAAGTGTCTCAGCACGTCGCCTTCGCTCGTCATCGAAGACGACGAGAACCAATACGAATTTCCGGCGGCCGTCGACGGTGAAGACGCGGCGTCCCTGATCAGCGCGCTGCGCGCCGGCGTCAAGGCGGAGGAGGTGATCTCCCGCTATTCGCCGTACGAACAGAAAGTGTTCGATCGTCTGAAGGAGCTGCAACTGGTGCGCGCGGTGAAACCCGCGCTGGCCCGCAGCGGCCTCGACGTGTTGCTCGAACTCGAAGATCTCGCCAACGATCTGCTGTATCGCACGCTCTATACGAACGTGTTCTGGGAGAAGTGCGCGTCCGCGAGTTCGGGCGCTGACATTCCCCTCAATGTGATCCACGGGATGATCGTGGAGAACTACCATTTCCTGTTCCGCGAAAGCTATTTCGACGCGCCCGTTCTGTCGTATGTCGCCAATACGGGCGTGCGGCTGTCGATGAACGAGTTCTACGCGGAAGAGTACGGGCACGACGAACTGTTGCTCAAGGCGCTGACCACGCTCGGCGTCACGCGTGAGGATCTCGCGCGCACGGTGCCGCTGCCGCAAACCATGGCGCTGTGTAACTCGCTTGCTTTCTGGGCACATAGCGACCCGCTGTTCTTCTTTTCGACGCTCGGCATCCTCGAAGGCAAGGACATCAAGCAGGATTCCTTCCTCGACGCCGCGTATCGGATCGGCGTCGATCCCGCTTTGCTCAAGCCCGTGAAAGCGCACTCCGACATCAACCTGAACGGCGGACACGGCAGCCTCACGCGCAAGATCTTCTCGCGCATTCCCGCCATCGCCGATGCGGACGTGCGGCGCATGCGCGCGCAAACGCATCTGTTCATCGAACTGTACGACCAGTTCTATACGGGCATCTGGGAACACTATTCGGCGTCCCCGATGCTGTTGCGCACACTCGACGTCGACGGGGAGGCATGATGCAGGCCACGACCGCAGCAGATCTTTTCGCCGCGCCGCGCTTTCGTCCCGGCGTGCAACTGATCGAAGAGCACAACGGCCTGACGCTCGACTATCGCGAGCAATCGTGTTCCGTCGTCGCCGACAGCCAGGGCGCGCTCAAGGCGTTCGTCGATTCGCTCCGGCGCGGCGACACGTCGATCCCCGAACTGAAGCGCCGTCATCCGGAGCTAGCGACTGAAGTCGACGGGCTGCTGGAGGAGTTCGACCGGCTCGGCCTGTTGACCGAGAGTGCGTTTCCCGCGCCTCGAGGCTGCCTGTCGGGCGAGGAGTTCTATCACCGGCTCAGAAAGTTCGCCGCCGAAACGATCGAGGCGAATTCGAATTCGCGTCTCTATCAAGGCCTCTGCGATCGCACGTTGCCGAAGAGCGCGCTGATTGGCTATGCGCTCGAATACTTCTATATCGTGCGCGAGGCGCCGGGTTTGATCGCGCCGGCGCTCGCGCATGCCGAACCCGTCAAGGTGCAGAAGCTGCTGCAAGGCTTTCTCGCCTCGGAACTGAATCACGACGACATGCTGCGGCAGTCGCTGCATGCCGTTTCCATCCGCACCGACAATCTCGACTATCTGGTGCCGCTGCCCGCCACGTTCGCGCTGTGCGCGTCGTTGGGCGTGTATGCGCGCCAGCATCCGTTGAGCTTCAAGTCGCTGCTGTTCCTGTTCGAGCAGCCGAGCGTGAGCTTTCATATCGAACTGGCTAACTATTGCCGCGAGACGGGCATCCCGGAAGGCTTCTGGCGTCCGATCGCCCGTCACGCGACGATCAACGACGAGTTCGATCACGAAGACATTTCGCTCAGCCTGCTTGCCGAAATCGAGGCCATCTCGCCTGAAGAACAGATGACGGTCAGGAAGCACGTGATGCTCGCCATCGAAACCATGGTGCTTCAGGAGAACCAGATTCTCGATTTCTACGGCCGCCAGCCCGTCGTCAAACCGCGCATCTTCGCCTGAGAGCCGTCATGGAACGCTGGGATATCGATCGATACAGACGGCCGGCGCTGGTGCCGTGCGAGGTGTCGGCGGGCTACGACGGCTTGACGATTGGCGTCGGCGACGATGCCATCGACCTGTCGTTCGAAGGCGTCGCGCGCGACGAGGTGGCCGAGGTCGTCACGCAACTGATGCGGCCTTCGTCCGATATCTGGGTGCGCTTGGGCGAAGGAGCGTGCCCCGGGTGGGTGCGCACGCTGACGGTGCAACTGGATGCGCTGTCGCTGATCGAAGAGACGGATAGCGGCATCGACCGTGTCACGTCGGATGCGCAACGTGCGATGGCGTTGTGCGGTGAAGTCGGGCAGCGGCTCGCCGCTGTTGTCGGGCGTCGGCTTGGGATGTACGAGCATATGTTGAGCGTCGTCCATCAGATGCTCACGAACGACGCACACGATCGCGACACGACGCCTGGCGCGTTCCCGTTTTCGGGCAAGGAGAGCGCGCAGTTCGCTGATAACTTCGCGCTTCAGTCGCTCCATTTCCAGTTGGAGTATGCGCGCCAGAACGCGCCAGAACTTGTGTTCGCGTGGCAACGCGTGCTCGATGAAGTGTTCCGGCATGTGGGCTGGCATCCCTCGACAGCCGTTTCTGACGATATTTCGCAGGAACATTTCCGCAGCGTCGCATCGCTCGATCCCGTCGATCTGGAAATGTATCTGCTGTCGTTCGCGCATTTCGTCGAGATCGCGCCGCTGCGTGTCGGCAGGCGCATGACGTCGGCGGATACTGAACGTTTCAGCGAACCCTGCAGCGGTCTCGCGCTCGCCGCGCGTGCCGAGCGCCTGCTGCTCAGCGCGCTCGATCAATTGGGCAGCAACGCGTATGCATCGGCCGCGCTCGCGAGTCATGAAATCACGCCGCTCGTGAAGGGGCTGTACATCGAGCAGTATCACGTGACCGACCGCTTCGTCGAAATACTTGGACCGCTGCTGTCGCGCCGCCTCAAACGCAATCTGCGCGCGCGGCTCTTTCAGTACTTCCAGGAAGAATACGGTCACGAAGCGTTCGAACTCGCCACCTGTGTCGCGCTCGGCATGAACGAAGCCGAGGTGCGCGTATCGGTGCCGCTGCCGCTTACCGCGCTCTATATCGACGCGTACACGGTGCTGGCGCATCGCCTGCCCACCGCATTCTTCACGTCGATCATGGTCACGGAAGGTTTGCGCGACCAGCACAGCCCCGTTCACGAGCACATTGCCGCGTTGGTCGAAAGCGCGCTACATGCGGGCGACATCGTCGCAAAGCATGGCGAAACGAACGACGAACTGAATCATCCGAGCCTGTCGCGCCTGTTCCTCGCCGACGTCCCGCACGTGAGCGCGGCGGAGCAGCGCTACAGCCTCGAAGCGGCGCTCTTCATGCTCGAAGTGAACATGCGGCAACTGGAGTCGGTCGCGTACTTTTACGGCGATCAGACGCAACTCCAGTTTCATGGGCTTCGTGAAGGCAGGAGGCCGCTTGAAATCTGACGACGGTGCAGACGAAGGAGACGAACGCGGGGTTGAACGCGGGGCCGGTCGCACTGAGCGCTTCGATCCCGTCAATCCCTATTGGGAAAGGTTCCTCGACGAAGCGGGCCTCGACATGACGGGCGCGCGCGGCGACGGCTGCTATATCGAAACAGCCGACGGCCGCGCGTTGCTCGATTGTCTCGCCGGTTTTGGCACGGCGAATCTGGGGCACGCGCATGAGTCGCTGCTCGCGCGTTTTGCCGATGCACTGCAGCGTACGTCGGTGAATGTGTTTCCGTTCGAATGCGCCGAGTCTCAGCTCGCGCTCGCCGACAAGTTGCTCACGCTCAGCGGCCAGCGCTTCCAGAAAGTGTTCTTCGCGACCACGGGCGCGGAGGCCGTCGAAAGCGCCGTGAAATTCGCGATGACGAGCACGGGGCGCACCGACGTCGTCGCATTCCGCGACAGCTTCCATGGCCTGTCGATGTTCTCATCGTTCATGACGGGCAATCCGTTCTGGACCGAGGCGCTGCGCTGGAAGCCGGGCAACGTCCATCACGTCGATGCGCAGAACTTCGCCGCGCTCGAAGACATACTCGCGAGCCGCAAGATCGCTGCCGTCGTGTTCGAGCCGGTGGCGGGGTCGTCGGCGGCGCAGCACTGGACGGCGGACACCGCGTCGCGGCTTGCGGCGCTGTGCCGCTCGACGGGAACGAAGCTGATCGCCGACGAGGTGTATTGCGGCCTCGGCCGTACGGGCACCTGGTTCGGCATCGACGCAATCGGCATGGACGCTAAGGCACCCGAGGCACCCGCGGCGCCCGACATGCTCGTCGTATCGAAAGGACTGACGGGCGGGCTGGTGCCGCTCTCAGCCGTGCTGATGAACGACGGCGATTTCGACGCCGTGTTCGGCGCGCCCGGCAAGGCGAAAGTGCAGGGCTCGACCTTCGGCGGCAACCGGCTCGCGATGCAGTGCGGGCTGATCGTGCTGGACCTCGTCGAACGCGGACGGCTTGTCGAGAACGCGGCCGCGATGGGCGCGCTGATCGGCGAGCGCATCGCAACCCGTTTCGATTCGCGCGTGACCTTGCACGGCAAGGGCCTCGCGCTCAGCCTCAAGCTCGACCCGCGACTCGACCTGAGCATGACCGACGTGTGGCTGGATCTGATCGACGGCGGCGTGCTGGCGATGCCGAATTCCGCAGCGCCGGATTCGCTACGCCTGTCGCCGCCGCTGATTTTCGGCGTGGATGAAGTGGAAGTTCTGATCGACCGACTCGACGAGGCGCTACAGCCATGAACGCGAACAATCAGAAGCAGAAGGAGGGCGCCGGCTACGCTGCGCTGCTCGTGGCGCTGTGCTGGTGGGGCCTGATGCCGCTGTATTACTGGCATCTAAAGGAAGTGAGCGCGCCGGAGATGCTCGCGCATCGCGTGTTCTGGTCGTTCGTGGTGCTGTCGGCCGTGATAGCGCTCAAGCCCGCATTGCGGCAACACATGGGCGACTGGCGCTCGTTCGCGCTCGCGCTGTTGCCGGCGATTTTGCTGTCCGCGAACTGGGTTGTGTATATCCTCGCCTCCGTGACGGGCAACGCGTTACAGGCGAGTCTCGGATATTTCCTGAATCCGCTGCTGTCGGCTGCGCTCGGCATCGTTTTTCTGAACGAGCGGCTTAACGGTCTGAAAGCGGCGGCGCTGGCGCTCGGGCTGGCAGGCACCTTCGTCCAGTGCTACGCGCATGGCGGCGTACCCGTGTTCGCCGTGATGCTGACGGTGACGTTCTCGCTGCTGGGACTCACGCGCAAGGTGTGGCCGACGCGGAACGCGATCGTCAGCACATGGCGCGAAACCGTCGTGATGATGCCGTTCGCGCTCGGCTATTTCGGCTATCTGACGTCGCATCATGCTCTGGCGTTTACGTCGTTCGGCGTCGACGCGTCCGTGCTGATGATGCTGGCGGGGCCGCTGACCGTCGTGCCGCTCGCGCTCTACGCGTACGCGATGCCGCTCGTTTCGATGACGGAATCGGCCGTGATGCAATATGTAACGCCGACCGTGACGTTCATCCTCGCGCTCACGGTCTTCCACGAACGGCTGACGACCGTCGATCTGACAGGCTATGGGCTGATCTGGTGCGGCCTCGCGCTCGCGACCTATGCGTCGATCCGGCGCCGTCCGCTCGTGCTCGCTGTCGCAGCGCCAGGAACGGCGCAGGGAACGCAAAGTGTGCAGGGCGTGCAAGGTGCGAGCGTTGCAGGACAGAACGTGTCCTCTCTTACGTCGCACAAAAAGACGCCAGCTTCCGCTGGCGTGAATAGGTTCTGGCATTCCGAGGGCCGTCCAGAACCTGAGAGACGGTGCGAAAAGTCTGACGCATAAAGGCGTCGAAGACCGAATTTCAGATTTCGGCGCGCCCGATTGAGAATCCGGCGCGCTAAACGCATGTCGCCGAGTGTAACTCCAGTTCGCAAAATGAGCTTGCAAAATATGCGATTTAGTTGGGGTCGGATTGTGTGTTTGCGCACCAAGGCATTTGTAAGCAAAACTCCAAAATTACTCGCTTCGATACCTGTTCGACAAGGCCCGAACCGCCATTTTTGCGCCATCGGAGCGATCCTGAAAAAGAACATATAATCAAAGGTCGCGACCGCGCCGGGCAACGGATTCCCGGCGACGTGGACGGGAGAACAATGAGCCGCGGGCGAAGCAGTTTTGGGAGGGGCGTGGTTGTCGTCATCGGCGTATCGATGGGACTTGCCTTTCTTGCGTCGGATGCGCGCGCGCATGTCCGCCATCTGATCGTTCTGGCGCCGGCTGTGTGGGCTGGCCCGTCCGGGCTGGCTGTCGTTGGTTCCCCTTCAAGCTTGCATCGAAAGACACGTTGTGCGGTATGCAGCGTGTCGGCAAGCCATTGCGCTTTGTTTCGCAGTTTTCATCCGGATCTCACAGGGCTCCCGAGGAGCCAGGCAATTTCATGACAAGCTCTCCCGGCTCATATGACGACGAGCCGTTGGTATCGATAGACATGGCGGGCTCAGCCGCCGACGCTTACCGCATCAGCCCCGCGCCCGGTGGCGCGCGGCCTGCTGCGCGCTCGTCCGCGCGCTTTGTCGCGCCCGGCGAAAGCATCGATATCCACGACCTGACGGTCTCGGGAGGCTTCTTCTACACGGGCGACGCGCAGCGCCTGCACGCGGATTCGATCGAAGCCTGCGTGATCGACGCGCGCTTCGACGTCGCCCGCGACGGCACGGACCCGGCAGCCGGGCTTGGCAGCGTCGCGCTCAGCTATAGCGGGCTCACGCCGGAACAACGCCGCACGTATCTCGAATGGCTCGCCTCCGATCGCAAGAAATCGGACATCAACACCGGCTATCTGTTTTTTTACCTTTACGGGCTGGAGCGGCGCGTGCTCGTCGACGGCGCGGCGGGCAAATTGAGCGGCGACGAGTTCGACGCGATCGCCAGAGAACTGCGCCGTCTGCTCAATCTCGACGCGAACTACGGCTGGCAAAAGCATGTGCGCGCGCTCATCGACGCGTTGGCGCTGGTGGCGTCGCGGCATACGCGGATGTATCTGCAGCCCGCGCCCGACGGGCTCGCGACGGGCTATCAGGTGCCGCTGAACGTGCGGGTCGCGTTCGGCCAGGCGGCGCTCGATCAGCATCCGTTGCCGGCGGACTGGGCGCTCGCATGGGTCAAGCTCGATCCGATGATGGTGCGGCGCACGGCCGTTGCGCGTTGTCCCGAGGAATTCGACCGCGTGTTCATGCGGCAGTATCGCGACCGCTTCGGCGCCGGCATGCTGTTGCCCGCGAACCGCACGAAGCTCGACGCGTCGCCGCAGCCATCGTTCCGCGCGTTGAAGAACGTGCCCGTGCCAGGCTTTCTGGTCGGTCTGCCCGATATCGCGGCTGTGAACGGCACGCGCAACAAGCTGCAACTGTTGATGCACGAGAGCGCCGTCGCGCTCGACGCGTACAGCCGGTATCTCGGCCGCTATCCAGAGGCGCAGGGCACGCTGGAAGCGACGCTGACGCTGCCGCCCGCGTTGTGGCCGCAGGCGACGCACGACGCGATCGACGCACTCGCCGCCGAAGTCGCGCGCGAGACGGCCGTCAGTACGTTCGGCGCGGTGCTCGCGCGCTTCAAGTCGGGCGGCAAGATGACGCGTGACAAGGCCGTCGTATTCACGACCGCGCTCGCGGAAGCCGGCATCGCCGTCGAACCCGATGTGCGGCTGGGCGCGCGCACGCCGAAGCCGACGGACGCCATCGCGCTGTTCGCCGTGGCGCCCAGCGCGAACCCACTGCCCGTCGACGATGCGTACGACGTCGCGACGATCATCGTCGATCTGGCGGCGACGGTCGCGCGCGCGGACGGAGACGCGACGCAGCGCGAGACGGCCGTGATCGAATGGCAGATCGACCAGTGGCCGCACTTGTCCGATGCGCAGCGTGCGCGGCTGAAAGCGCGCAATCTCGCGCAACTCGCACAGCCGACGGCGAGCGCCGGCTTGAAGAAGAAGCTGGAACCGCTCGCGCACGACGTGAAGGCGACGATCGCGTCGTTTCTCGTGCACACCGCGAATGCCGATGGCGTCGTGTCGCGCGAAGAAGTGCGCTTGCTGGAGAAGGTGTACCGGATGCTCGGCATCGATCCGCAGCGCCTGTACACCGACCTGCATCAACATGCGAGCGGCGCGGCCATCACGCCAGCGGGCGTGAAGCCGGCGAAGAAGCACGCGCATTCGCCCAGGCCCGTCGCGGTGAAGCACGAGTTCGTGCTCGACGCGACGCGTATCGCCGCGCTGAAGGAAGAGACGGCGCGTGTCTCGTCGATGCTGGCCGATGTGTTCGTCGACGAAGCGCATGGGACAGTGACAGCCGTGCACATCCCCGAAACGGAACAACCGGCCGCCGTCGAGGAACAGGACATGCTTGCGGCACAGGCAACGGCCGCGACGCATGACAAAGAGCCTGCGCCTGAACCGCAAGCAGAGCCGACGCCGCAAACGCCTGCAGCAGCCGAACCGCTGCTCGGCCTCGACGACGCGCATTCGTCCTTTCTGCGTCTGCTCGTGACGCGCGAGTCGTGGACGCGCGCCGAACTCGCCGATGCCGCGTCGCATCTCGAACTGATGCTGGACGGCGCGATCGAACAGGTAAACGAGGCGTCGCTCGACCGTTGGGACGAGCCGCTCACGGACGGAGACGATCCCGTCGAAATCAATCAGGAAGTCGCACAAAGGTTGGCTGCATGACAACGATCCGCCCCAGGGACCGCGACGCGGTCCTGCAATCCCTGCGCGCCGGCGTGGTGCCGCGCATCGGGCAACATCTGATTCAGGTCGGGCGCGCGCACGAACTCGAAGCGTTGCTGAAGGACATCGAGCGCGTCGCGGACGGCGGCTCGTCGTTTCGCATCGTCGTCGGCGAGTACGGCGCGGGCAAGACGTTCTTCCTGAACCTCGTACGCGCGATCGCGCTCGAAAAAAAGCTCGTCACCGTTCACGCGGACCTGAACCCCGACCGGCGGCTGCATGCGTCGGGCGGCCAGGCGCGCTCGCTGTACGCGGAACTCGTGAAGAACATGGCGACGCGCACGAAGCCCGAAGGCGGCGCGTTGGCCGGCGTGGTCGAGAAGTTCATCGGCCAGGCGAAGACGGAAGCGAAGGCGACGGGCCGCACCAGCGACGAAGTGATCCGCGCGCAGTTGTCGCAATTGACGGAGATGGTGAACGGCTACGATTTCGCCGACGTGATCGCCGCTTACTGCCGCGGCTTCGAAGAAGGCAATGAGAAGCTCAAGAGCGATGCCGTGCGCTGGCTGCGCGGCGAGTTTACGACCCGCACCGACGCGCGCCAGGCGCTCGGCGTGCGGACGATCGTCGACGACGCGAGCATGTACGATCAGTTGAAGCTGCTCGGGCGTTTTGTGCGGCTCGCGGGCTATAGCGGGCTGATGATCTGCCTCGATGAAATGGTGAACCTGTACAAGCTCGCGAACGTGCAGGCGCGCAACGCAAACTACGAGCAGATCCTGCGCATCCTGAACGACTCGCTGCAAGGCACGGCGGAAGGCGTCGGCTTCGTGCTCGGCGGCACGCCGGAGTTTCTGCTCGATACGCGCCGTGGCCTCTACAGCTATGCGGCGCTGCAATCGCGGCTGGCGGAGAACGCGTTCGCGACGAACGGCCTCGTCGACTACAGCGGCCCCGTGATCCGCCTCGCCGCGCTGACGCCGGAAGACTTCTACGTGCTGCTCGACAAGCTGCGCATCGTCTACGCATTCGGCGACGCGAGCAAGGCGCTCGTACCCGAGGAAGCAATTCCCGCGTTCATGGCGCATTGCGCGACGCGGCTTGGCGAAGCGTATTTCCGCACGCCGCGCACGACGATCACCGCGTTCATCAATTTTCTCGCGGTGCTGGAGCAAAACCCGTCGACCGACTGGCGCGAGCTGATCGGCAGCATGGACATCGAGCGCGACACGGGCGGCGCGGCCGACATCGTCAACGACGCCGCTCCCGATAGCGACGATGAGCTGGCAAGCTTCCGGCTCAACTGATTCGCGCAGCTTCGATCTGCTCGACGAGCGGATTCGTCGCTGGATCTGGCGCGAGGGCTGGACCGAGCTGCGCGACGCGCAGGAGCGCGCGGTGCCCGCGCTGATCGATGCTGACCGCGACGTGATCATCGCGGCCGCGACGGCGGCGGGCAAAACAGAAGCGGCATTCCTTCCCATTCTGTCGAACCTGCTGCGCGACGATCCGTGCAGCGGCTCGGTGCTGTACATCAGTCCGCTGAAGGCGCTGATCAACGATCAATGGTCGCGCCTCGACAACTTGTGCGATGCGCTGGAGATTCCCGTCACCGGCTGGCATGGCGATGTATCGTCGGGACGCAAGCACCGCTTCATAAAAAAGCCGACGGGCGTGCTTTTGATCACGCCCGAATCGCTCGAAGCGATGTTCGTCACGCGCGGTGCGTCGCTCGAAGCGACGTTTGCCGCGTTGCGTTACGTGGTCGTCGACGAGTTGCACGCGTTTATCGGTTCCGAGCGCGGCATGCAGTTGCAGTCGCTGATGCGGCGCGTCGATCGCGCGTGCGGGCGCAAGGTGCCGCGCGTCGGTCTGTCGGCGACGCTTGGGGACATGCGCCTTGCGGCAGAGTTTCTGCGCCCACGCGCCGCGCAGGACGTGCAGATCATCGAGTCCGGCAGCGCGGGCCAGGAACTGAAGATTCTGATCAAGGGCTATGTCGAGAAGCCGCCGCGCATCCAGTTCGAGCCGGGCATCGAGAATCCGGGTCTCGAAGACGTCGTGCCCGCGAGCACCGTCGATGTCGCGAATCATATGTACAAGGTGCTGCGCGGCTCGAACAATCTGATCTTTCCGAACAGCCGCCGACAGGTCGAGCTTTACGCCGACCTGTTGCGCCGCGCCTGCGAGCGCGATGGGTATCCGAACGAGTTCTGGCCGCATCACGGCAGCCTGTCGAAGGAACTGCGCGAGCAGACGGAACAGGCGCTGAAGGCGGGCGATCGCCCCGCAAGTGCTGTCTGCACGACGACGCTCGAACTCGGCATCGACATCGGCGCGGTGAAAAGTGTCGTGCAGGTGGGGGCGCCGCCGTCGGTGGCGAGCTTGCGGCAGCGGCTCGGGCGCTCCGGTCGGCGCAAGGGCGAAGCGGCGATTCTTCGCTGCTACTGCATCGAAGCGGAACTGCACAGCGGCTCCGATCTGTCGGACCGGCTGCGCGAGAGTCTCGTGCAATCGGTGGCTATGGTGAACTTGCTGCTGCGCGGCTGGTTTGAGCCGCCGCGCGCGCACGGCATGCATCCGTCGACGCTCGTGCAGCAGATTCTGTCGATCATCGCCGAACGCGGCGGCGCGAATGCAGGCGAGCTGTGGGACACGCTCGTCGCCAAAGGCCCGTTCGGCACGATCGACAAGCCGACGTTCGCCGCGATCCTGCGCAGTCTCGGCGCGAAAGACCTGCTCGTGCAGGAAGCGGGCGGCTTGCTGCTGCATGGCGTGGCGGGCGAGCGGCTCGTCAATCACTACGAGTTCTATGCATCGTTTTCGACGGACGATGAGTTCCGCATCGTCGCGGGGGCGAGGGTGCTCGGGTCGGTGCCCGTCTCTCGCCCACTCGCGCCCGGACAGGGGCTCGTGTTCGGCGGTCAACGCTGGCGCGTGCAGGACGTCGATGCGGGCAAAAAGACCGTGTACGTGACGCCCGATCAGGGCGGTGTGCCTCCCGTGTTCGACGGCGGCGGCTCGCTAGTGCATGACGAGGTGCGGCGCGAAATGTTCAATGTGCTGAAGGATGGCGCGCCCGTCGTGTTTCTCGATACCACGGGCCGAGAGCTACTCGAAGAGGCACGCCGCTATTTCGCGTCGAACGAGCTGGCTACGCGCTCCGTGTTCACGCACGGCGGCAGCGCCGTGCTGGCGACATGGTCCGGCGACTGGATCAACGATGCGCTGGTCGTGTTGCTGCGCGCCGAAGGGCTCGACGCGTGGAATCAGGGGCCGACGATTAGCGTGCGCGTAGCGGGTTCGGTAAAGGACACGCTGCAACGCATCGCCGCGCTGACGCCCGCGCAGACCACGGACGCACTGCGCGCGATTGGCAACATCGACAATGAAAAGTGGGACTGGACCTTGCCCGACGACGTGAAGCGCAACGCGTATGCGTCGCTGCGGCTCGACATGCCGGGCGCACAGGCGTTGGCGCGGCGGCTCGCAACGGCGTGCGAATGACGCCCACACGCGCCGGCGCGGCGTGAATGCGCGCACAATCCAAGTGCAAGCAGCGCAATTAAGCGGTAGCATACATTTCTTTGCGCGCATCGATTGGTTCGCCTGAAACATCATGTTTCAGCGAGCTTTCGACGTTCCAGCGCCGCACACAACTACATCCCCCCATGTCGACTCATCCTCAGACGAAGCGTCATCTCGTCATCGCGGCGGTGATGGCATCGATGGCGATGGTGGCCATCGAAGCCACCATCGTATCGACGGCCATGCCGCAGATCGTCACCCAGCTAGGCGGCCTGCGTCTTTACAGTTGGGTCTTCTCATCGTTCCTGCTGGCGCAAACGGCGATGACCGTCGTGTTCGGCAAGCTCGCCGACCTTTACGGCCGCAAGCCGACCGTGCTGGTGGGCATCGTCATCTTCCTGATCGGCTCGCTCGGCGCGGGCTTTGCGTGGTCGATGCCCGCGATGATCGTGTTCCGGCTGATTCAGGGCATCGGCGCGGGCGCGATCCAGCCAGTTACGTTGACCATCGTCGGCGATCTGTATCCGGCGCGCGAGCGCGGCAAGATCCAGGGCTATCTCGCGAGCGTCTGGGCGATCTCTGCGGTGATCGGTCCGATGGCGGGCGGTCTCCTGATCCGCGATCTGTCGTGGTCGTGGATTTTCTGGATCAACGTGCCGATCGGCATTCTGGCCGCGTTTGGCTTCATCAAGTACCTGCACGAAGAGAAGCGCCATCAACGGCCGTCTATCGACATCATGGGCGCCGTGCTGTTCACCATCGCAATCGGCGCACTGATGATGGCGCTCACGGATGCCGGCTCGGAAAACGACACACGCGCGCTGTTCGAATTCGCGCTGTGCGTGGTTTGCGCCGCGCTGTTCGTGTGGCATGAACGGCGCGTGCCGGAGCCGATGATCTCGTTCAAGCTGTGGAGCCATCGTCCCATTGCGGCGTGCAATGCGGCGACCGTACTGTCGGGCATGGCGCTGATGGGTCTCACCACCTTCCTGCCGATGTACGTGCAGGGCGTGCTGCATCAATCGCCCGTGGTCGCGGGGCTCGCGCTGACGATGGTGATGCTCGGCTGGCCGTCGGGCGCGACCTTTACCGCGAGGTCGTTTCATCGGCTCGGGCTGCGGCGCACGATGATCGGCGGCAGCTTCTTCCTGCCGCTTGGCGCGATTGCGTTTGCGCTGCTGCAACCGGACGGCTCGCCCGTGCTGGCGGGCGTCGGTTCGCTCGTGATGGGGCTGGGCATGGGGATCGTGAGCGTCAGTTCGCTGATCCTGATCCAGGAGATCGTGCAGCCGCTCGAACGCGGCTCCGCGACGGCATCGAATCTGTTCTCGCGCAATCTGGGCAGCACGCTCGGCGCGGCGATTTTCGGCGCGGTGCTGAACTTCGGGTTGAGCCATTACAAGGGCATGGCGATCACGTCCGACCAGTTGCGCTCGCTGCTCGATGCGACGCCCAACGCTGCGCAAGCGGCGATCTCGAGCAACGACATGGTGCGCGCGGCGCTGCATCACTCGCTGCATCTGACGTTCCTGTCGATCTTCGTGATCTGCGTGGGCGCGGTGCTGTCGGTGATGATGGTGCCGCACATCAAGCTCGGCGGACAGCCGCGCGAAACATCGGCGGCTGCGCATCTGACGGAGATGTGATCTACCTCGGGCGCACGGGTGCGGCCGTTGCGGCGACACGCGTGCTCACTGCGCCGAGGCAGGCGGCTTTCTGAAGCCCTGCTCGCCAGGCGCATCGCCGCTCGCTGCGCCTTCATCCACTTCCTTCCCGATCCAGAGACTGAACGCGCGCATCGCGGGCGTCGCCGGTTTCGCCTTTTGCCAGGTGAGCCAGTAGCTGCCCGCATGCACGTCGATATCGAACGGACGCGCGAGACGTCCCATCGACAGATCGCGTTCGAACATCGAAGCGGGTGCGAGCGCCACACCCGCGCCTTGCATTGCCGCTTCCACCATCAGCCGCGACGAATCGAACACGGGGCCACGCACGGGACGCGGCGCGAGGCCCGCCGCCGCGAACCAGTTTGCCCAGTCGTCGGCGCGATACGAGCGCAGCAGCTTTTCATTGATGAGATCGGCGGGCGCCTGAAGCCGTTGCGCAATCTCCGGCGTGCACAGCAACGAAAGCGGCGCATCGAACAGCTTCTGCGCGCGTGAGCCGGGCCATGTGCCGTCGCCGAAGCGGATCGCGAAGTCGAGACCTTCGGCGGCGAGATCGACGAGATTGTTGTTGGTCAGCAGACGCAACTCGATGAACGGATGCGCGTCATGAAACGCCTTCAGGCGCGGCATCAGCCAGCCGACCGCGAACGTCCCGACCGCGCCGACCGTCAGCACCTCATGAAAATGCCCGCCTTCGAACTGCCGCAACACGGCCTCGATGCGGTCGAACGCGTCGCTGAGCACAGGGCGCAGTGCGAGTCCTTCATCGGTGATCGCGAGGCCGCGCGGCAGGCGCTTGAAAAGCGTCGCGCCGAGGCGCTCCTCCAGCATGCGCACCTGCTGGCTGACGGCGGCCTGCGTGACGTTCAGTTCGAGCGCGGCGCGCGTGAAGCTCAGATGCCGGGCCGACGATTCGAAGGCGCGCAGCGCGTTCAGCGGAAGATACGGTCGCATGTTCGAGCCATAAGAAATTCTGGGGCATCGAGCAATTTATCATCGTTTGTCACCCGGCTGCGAAAACGCGATAGTGGCGGCACGTCAAGGAGGAGCAATGGTCACGAGGCGGACATTTACATTTACGTTGATGGGCAGTGGGTTAGCTGGTGTTGCGGCTCATGCGTTCGGCGCAGGGGCGAGCGCGGCGGCATCCGCGCAACGCGGCGCGTCGCACGCGAGCGCTTTGGAAAAGCAGCTCGCGCGGATCGAAGCGCAAACGGGCGGGCGCATGGGCGTCGCGATACTCGATACGGCAAGCGCGAAACCGCAGGGCTGGCGCATGCACGAGCGCTTTCCGATGTGCAGCACGTTCAAGTTCCTGCTCGCGTCGGCGGTGCTGGTGCGCAAGGATCAAGGCAAAGAACAGCTTGGGCGCACGATCGTCTATTCGAAGGAGGCCGTGGTGGCGAATTCGCCCGTCAGCGGTCCGCGCGCAGGCGACGACGGGATGACGGTCGCCGAGTTGTGCGAAGCCGCCATCACGCGCAGCGACAACACGGCTGCGAATCTGCTGCTCGATAGCATCGGCGGGCCGGCGGCGCTGACGGCTTTTGCACGCGGTATCGGCGATCGGATCACGCGGCTCGACCGCAACGAGCCGACGCTCAACGAAGCGACGGAAGCCGATCCGCGCGATACGACCACACCCGCCGCGATGCTCGCCGACATGCGCGCGCTGTTGCTCGGCGGGCATTTGTCCGCCGCGTCGCGCGAGCAGCTCACGGCCTGGCTCGCCGGCAACAAGACGGGCGATGCGCGGCTGCGCGCCGGCTTGCCGAAGGCCTGGCGTATCGGCGACAAGACGGGCACGGG
Source organism: Paraburkholderia sp. SIMBA_054 (assembly GCF_046534875.1). NCBI lineage: Bacteria > Pseudomonadati > Pseudomonadota > Betaproteobacteria > Burkholderiales > Burkholderiaceae > Paraburkholderia > Paraburkholderia sp. SIMBA_054. The sequence goes on from NZ_JAWRXV010000019.1 coordinate 55,898, forward strand.
CGAACGGGGCACGTCGAACGATATCGCCGTCATCTGGCCTGAAGGCCGCGCGCCGATTCTGGTCGTGGCGTATCTGACGGGCGCGACTCAAGCTACCTCGACGCAGCGCGACGCTGCGATCGCGCAGGTCGGGGCGCTGGTCGCGAACATTTGAACGAGGGGAAACGAAGCGATGAAGTTCGGTACGGTGAGTGCGCGCGTTGCAGCCATGCTCTGCGCGATGTGGATGACCCCGGGCGCGAGCCATGCGGCCGATGCGCCGCAAGAGAACATCAAACGTGCGGTCGACGCGGCGATTCAACCGCTGATGACGAAAGACAAGATTCCCGGCATGGCCGTTGGCGTGATCGTCGATGGCAGGGCGGTGGTGTTCAACTACGGCGTTGCATCGACGGAAACGGGCAAGCCTGTCACCGACGCAACGCTGTTCGAACTCGGCTCGGTCAGCAAAACCTTCACGGCGACGCTGACATCATGGGCGCAGGTCGACAAGCAATTGTCGTTGACCGACAGCGTAGCGAAGTATCTGCCGACGCTGCGCGGCACGCAGTTCGGCAACGTGAGCCTGTTGAATCTCGGCACGCATACGCCGGGCGGTCTGCCATTGCAGGTGCCCGACGACATTCAGAACGACGATCAGATGATCCGCTGGTTCAAGGCCTGGCGTCCCGCCCATGCGCCTGGTATGGTCCGGACATATGCGAACCCAGGCATCGGCGCGCTTGGCATGATCACGGCGAAGAGCATGGGGCAGGATTTCACCGCCCTGATCGAACGACGGCTTTTTCCTGCGCTCGGCCTGAAGAACAGTTTCATCGACGTTCCCGTCGACAGAGCGCCCGACTACGCGCAAGGCTATACGAAGACAGGCCAACCGATCCGCATGGCGGGCGGCGAGTTCGCGCCGCAAGCGTACGGCGTCAAATCGACGGCCACCGACATGCTGCGCTTCGTCGAAGCCAACATGAAACAGGTTGAGCTCGACGCGCAACTGCAACGCGCGATCACCGACACGCATACCGGCTACTTCCAGGCAGGCCCGATGACGCAGGATCTGATCTGGGAGCAATACCCGTATCCCGTGGCATTGAACTCGCTGATGGAAGGCAACGCGCCCGCGATGGCGCTCGATGCCACGCCCGTCACGAAGATCGAGCCGCCGGAAGCGCCGAAGGACAACGTGTGGATCAACAAGACGGGTTCGACGAACGGTTTCGGCTCGTACGTGGCGTTCGTGCCGCAGAAGCACATGGGCATCGTGATTCTCGGCAACCGGAATTTCCCGATCCTCGACCGGGTGGCCGCCGCGCACAGGATATTGACGTCGCTGGAGCAGCGATGAACCGTTTACGTTTCATCGCAGCGGCGCTTGTCACGTGCGGTTGTGCTTGTGCGCAGTCTGCACGTGCCGCCGATAAAGCGCCCGAAGCAAAGGAGACGATCGTCCTGCAACGAGCGCCCGTCTTGCAAACCGATCGCGAGTTGGGCATGGGAATCGCCGAATTTCCGCCCAATGCATCCAAGCCGCGCCACAAGGCGACGGGGCCGGAACTCTGCTACGTGCTCGAAGGCGAGGTCACCGTGCAGATCGACGGCAAGGCGGCGCATGTGTATCGCGCGGGAGAGTCGTTCGCGCTGGCGGCCAATCTCGTGCATGTCACGAAGGCCGGCCCGTCCGGCGCGAAGGTGCTCGCAAGCTGGGTCCATACGCCGGGCAAGCCATTCAACGTCCCGGCACCGGATTGACCGATCGATACGATGGGCGTAGCGGTTATCGCGTGCACACCGTATCGATTGCTTCGAGCATCTTGCCGAAGAACGCATCCGCGAACTTCGAATCGAGCCAGCGCACGATCAACGCGATCCGCCGCTCCGGCTCGATCCACATGAACGAGCTGCCCGCACCGACGCCGAAGTAGCTCGTTTCCGGCACGCCCGGAAACACGCGGCGACCCGTGTTGAGCCACACCAGATAGCCGTAGTACGGCGCGAGCGCGCAGGGCGTTTGCATCCGCGAAATCCATTCCGTCGACAGCACGCGGCGTCCGTTGGCGACGCCGCCGTCGAGCAGCATCTGCGCGACTTTCAGCTGATCGCTCGCGCTCACCGACATGCCGCCGCCCCAGTGCGAACCACCCGGCACCGACTGCACGCGCGTGCCGTTGATGTCGATCCACGCGTCGTCATAGCCGACCCATTGCCAGTTCCCGCTCGCACCGACGGGCCGCATGATGGTCTCGCGAAACACCTCGGGCAAGGGCTTGCCGAACAGATGCAGCAGCGCGAGCGACAACTGGTTGATACGCACGTCGTTGTATTCCCAGTACGTGCCGGGCTGCTGCAACGGGCGCAGATCGCCCTTCTTGCCATTGGGCGGATCGCCGAAGGTCACGGCGCGATAGTGATCGGCCTGATCGGTCAGGCTGAAGCACTTGCCTTGCCATTCGCTCGTCTGTTGCAACAGCTGCGTCCAGGTGATGGACGCGTTGTGCGAGTCGTCGAAGCCGATACCGGGCACACGCACGAGTACCGCCTCGTCGGGATCGGGCAGCAGGCCGCGATCGTGCGCGACGCCCGCCAGCAGCGCGAGATAGGTCTTCGCGATGCTGAACGTCAGGTCGGCGCGATCCGGCTCGCCCCATGTCGCGAGCAGCCGGCCATCGACGGCCACGGCACCCGACACCGGCCCGCGGTCATGAATCGGCCCGAGCAGCCGGTTCCACGGCGGCGGATCGTTCACATGCACGCCGAACTTGCCGTCGGCGTTGCGATCCCACTGCGATTCGTGGTCGATCGAAAACTGGATAGCCTCGCGGAGTTCCTGCGGCAAATCGTGTTGCATAGGTGCCTGTTCCTTGCTTGTGAATTCGATTCAATGTGATTCGATTCAATGTGCGTTCAGCCGCGCCCGCGCCCAGACCAGGGTCAGCAGGCTCAATACGGCGGCCATCATCAGATAGAGGCCCGGCGCGAGGTTGTTGCCCGTCGCCGCGATCAGCGATGCCACCGCGAGCGGCGTGAAGCCGCCGAAAATCGTCGTGCCGATGTTGTAGCCGAACGCCATGCCCGTGGTGCGCGTGCGGGGCGGAAACAGCTCGGCCATCAGCGCGGGGATTGGCGCGAAGTAGGTGGCCTTCAGCAGCGCGACCCAAGTAACGGCGGCGAGCAGCGTCGGCAGGGACGGGTGGGCGTTCATGAACATGAACGCCGGATAAACCGTCAGGAAAAACAGCGCGCCTGCGCCGAGCATGATGCGCGTGCGGCCCACCTTGTCCGACCAGTGTCCGACGATGGGCGTGAGCACCGTGACGATCAGCCCCGCGATCAGCGTCGCGATGAAGCCGGACGAAGGCGCCAGACCGAGTTGCCGCGCTGCGTAGGTCGGCATGTAGAGAATCATGTAGTTGGCCGTCGTGGTCAGCACCAGTACGCCGATCGACGCCAGCACGCGCGACTTCTGCGTCGCGAGCATTTCGCGCACGGGAGAATGGGCTTTTTCGATGCGCTCGAATTCGGGCGTCTCGTCGATGCGCCGGCGGATGTACAGCCCGACAGGCCCGATCAGCATGCCGAACAGGAACGGAATGCGCCAGCCCCAGCCTTCCAGTTGCGGCTGCGTCAACATGCCCGTCAGCACCGCGCCGAACGCCGACGCGAGCAGCGTGCTGGCGCCCTGGCTGGAGAACTGCCAGCTCGACATGAAGCCGCTGCGCTCTGGCGCGTGTTCGATCAGGAACGCCGTTGAGCTGCCGAACTCGCCGCCCGCCGAAAAGCCTTGCAACAGCCGCGACACGAAAATGCCGATGGGCGCGAGTAGTCCGATCGTCGCGTAGGTGGGCATCAGCGCGACCATCCCGGTGCCGACGGTCATCATCGCAATGGACAGCGTCAGCGATGCCTTGCGGCCCTTGCGGTCGCTGTACGAGCCGAGCACGAGCGCGCCGACGGGCCGCGCGAGGTACGACAGCGCGAAGGTGCCGAGCGTCAGCAGCAGGGAGATCGTCGCGTTGTGCGCCGGAAAGAACAGCTTCGACAGCGTGGTCGCGAAGTAGCCGTAGGCGATCAGGTCGTAGAACTCGAGCGCATTGCCGATCGATGTCGCGATGATCAGGCGCGAGACGCTCTTGCCCGAAATCGGCTGCGTAACCGCTTCATGCGACGAATGACCCGGATGATGCGCGGTGACGGAATCCATGTTCATTGCGACTTCCTTATGCAAGGGTTGTCGAAGCATGCGGTGCGGGATTGGTTGCGGTGGTGTCCTGCGCGCCGAGATCCCAGAAGAGTCCAGCCATGATGCGGAGTCCGTCGCGCACGACGGGACCAAGCAGATGCTCGTTCGGCGCGTGCTGCGAGCAGCCGGGATACGAGTGCGGCACCCATAGCGTCGGCATGCCGAGCACGTCGGCAAAGACGTCGTTGGGTAGCGTGCCGCCCAGGTTCGGCAGCAGCACGGGTTCGTCGCCCGTTGTCTGACGCAGCGAGCGCAGCGCCCACTGGACCCATGCGTTGTCGGGATCGACGCGCGTCGCGGGCGCGCCGCGCTCAACCTCCAGGTCGACCATGGCGAAGCCGTGTCGGTCCAGATGCTCGCGGACGACGGGTTCCAGCTTCTGCCAGTCCGTGCCGACCACGAAGCGGATCTGCATGAACGCGACGGCCGACGGCGGAATCGCGTTGACGGGCTTCTCCGGGTTCCCCGTGCGAAACGCGAGCACTTCGAGATTGTTCCAGCCGAACACGCGCTCGGTCGGCGTGAGGCCGGGCTCGCCGTAGTCGGTATCGACGGTGGGTTCGCCGGGATTGCCGCCCACGGCGATGCCGGCGAGCGCGCGCCGCACCGAGTCGGGAATGGGCGGCGGGCGCAGCCCTTCGACGAGTATCTTGCCGTTCGCATCGACCATCGACGCAATCGCATTCGCGAGCACCACGCCTGGATTGCGCAGCAGGCCGCCCCAGTTACCCGAATGATGGCCGCCATCGCGCAGCGTCAGTTCGAGCTTGAAATTGACGAGGCCGCGCGAGCCGAGAAAGAGCGTCGGACGATGCGCGGACAGGCGTGGGCCGTCGGAGGCGATCAGCACGTCGGCGGCGAGTTCGTCGCGCAGTTGCGTGCACAGTACGTGCAGACCGGGCGAGCCGACTTCTTCACCCGTTTCGAACAGCAGCTTCAGGTTGAAGCCGAGCTTGCCGCCGCGCGCGTCGAGCACGGCCTTCAACGCGGCGAGATTGATGCTGTGCTGGCCTTTGTTGTCGGCGGTGCCGCGGCCGTACCAGCGCTCGCCGTCGACGGTCACGTCCCACGGCGTGAGGCCGTCGCGCCATTGCGCGTCGTAGCCGCGTACGACGTCGCCGTGGCCGTAGCTGAGCACCGTCGGTAGCGCGTCGTCTTCGTGGCGATGCGCGATCAGGAACGGGCCCGCGCCCTTCGCCGGGTTGTCGACGACGCGGCAGGTGAAGTCCCATTGCGTGAGCAGCGGCGTCAGTTCGTCGTCGAGATAGCCGCGCAGGCGCGCGCCGCTGTCGGTTTCCTGGCTCTCCGTGCGATACGCGACGCGGCGCCGCAGGTCGTCGAGGAATCGGCCGGAATCGTACTGGCTGGCCGCGTTTTGAATGGCGATGTCACGAGTCAACTGAGCACCTATTCCTCGCGCGCGGTGGTATGCGCGCATTCGTGGGGTAGTAGTCGAATCGATCGTGCGGTCGCCGATATTTCTGCACAATTACAATATTTGCCACGAATCGTTGCCGAAACGGCAAAGCGGACATGGACAACACTGCACTGCGTTACTTTCTGGAAGTGGCCCGCAGTGGGTCGCTGAGCAAGGCTTCGGAGCGGCTCTTCGTCGCTGTGTCGGCGTTGAGCCGGCAGATCGGCAAGCTCGAAGAGGAACTGGGCACCCCGTTATTCGAGCGGCGGCCGCGCGGCATGGTGCTGAGCGATGCGGGACGGCTGCTGGCCGACTATGCGCGGCGCAGCCTGCTCGAAACCGAGCGTGTGGTCGGCGAGATTCGCGGGCTGGCCGAGGAGGGCCGCGCGACGATACGCGTCGCCAGTTCCGAAGGCGTCGCGCCGCATTTTCTGCCGCAGGTGTTTGCGCATTTTCTGAAGACATATCCGTCGACGCATTTTCAGCTCGACGTCTCCGCGCCTTCCGTGGCGACGCAGCGAGTGAGGGAGGGGACGACCGATATCGCCGTGTGTTTCAGCCTCGCGCCGGAGAAGGAGATCAACGTCCACTATTCGCAGCGCGCGCCGATTTTCGCGCTGGTGCGGCGCGGTCATCCGCTTGCCGCGCGCGAGTCGGTGTCGTTGAAGGATCTCATGCCGTGGCCGCTTGCCATGGACAACCAGGGCGTGACGATCCGGCAACTGTTCGATATTTCATGCAGCCTCGAAGGGCTGATCTTCGAGCCGGTGTTCGTCAGCAACTATCACGCGGCACTGCAGAGCTTCGTGCGGCACACGGATGCCGTGACGCTGACGGGCTATCTGACGGTGCGCAGCCGGCTCGACGTCGATGGGCTTGCCGCTGTGCCGATTACGAATGCGGAATTGCATCAGCGGACGCTGCAGGTTCAGACGATGGCGGGCCGTACGCTGCCGCATACGATGCAGGCGTTTCTCGAGCTGTTGATGCGGGCGATCGAGGCGCCGGAGGTGGTGGATTGAGCCATCGCGTCAGCTCAACACACCCCACAACACCAGCGTCCCCACCAGCCCAACCACCGACACGATAGTCTGCAAAATCGACCACACGAACACCGTCTGCTTCAGTTGCAGCCCGAAGTATTCGCGGACCATCCAGAAGCCCGCGTCGTTGACGTGGCAGAAGAACACCGAACCCGCACCAATGGCGAGCGCCATCAACGAATTGTGCGTCGCCGACAGCCCCACCACGACGGGCGCCACGATGCCCGCCGTCGTCGTAGTGGCGACCGTGGCCGAGCCCGTCGCCTGACGCAGCGCGACGGCAATCAGCCACGCGAGCAACAGCAGCGGCATGTGCGCGCCGACGGCGATCTTGCCGATCGTCGTGCTGATGCCCGCGGCGACGAGCGTCTGCTTCAGGCCGCCGCCCGCGCCGATGGTCAGCAACAGCGCCGCGATGGGCGGCAGGCTCTTGCGCAAGATGCCGCCAACACGATCGCGCGACATCCCGCGTGACCAGCCGAGCGCAACGATCGCGAAAATCACCGTCAACCCAAGCGCGATGATCGGCTCGCCGAGAAAGTCGAGCGTGTCGAACAGCAGCGTGTCTTTTGCAAGCGCGAGTTTCGCCACCGTGCGCCCGAGCATCAGCACGACAGGCATCAGAATCGTCACCAGCGATATGGCAAAGCCGGGCAGTTCGGTTTGCGTCGACCCTGCGCGAAACAGCTTGCCCATTTCTTCCGGTTCGGCGATCTGCATGCGCTTCGACAGCGCGATGCCATAGAGCGGACCCGCGAGGATCACCGCGGGAATCGCGACGATCAGCCCAAGGCCGAGCGTGATGCCGAGATCGGCATGCAGCGCGCTCACGGCGATCAGCGGACCCGGATGCGGCGGCAATAGCGCATGCAGTGTGGTCATGCCGGCGAGCGCGGGAATCGCGATACGCAGGATCGGCTGCTGCGAGCGGCGTGCCATCACGAAGATGATGGGCACCATCATCACGAGACCGACTTCGAAGAACAGCGGCAAGCCGATGATGATCGCGACGAGCGCCATCAACCAGGGCAGGCGACGCGGCGTCGAGTGTTCGAGGATCGTCGACACGAGCCGGTCGGCCGCGCCCGAATCGGCCATCAGCGCGCCCAGCATCGCACCGAGTGCAATGATGATGCCGACGTCGCCGAGCAGCGCGCCTGCGCCTTTGCTGAAAGAGCTCGCGACGACTTCGAGCGGCAGTTGCGCGGCGAAGCCCGCGGCGAACGTGCCGATCAGGATAGACAGGAACGGCGCTAGCTTGAGCGCGCTGATGAAGACGATGATGAGCGCAAGGCCGAGCGCGCACGAGAGAATGAGGCGTGTGTCGTGGGCGGACCACGGAGTCAGGGCAGCGGTGGGATGCACGGGATGTCTCTTTCTGGTCGAGCGTAGGTGATGTTGTTAGCGGAATCGAAGGTGCGTGCTGGAAGCACGGCGGCTGGCGCAGAGCGACCGATGGTAACAGCGGCTGCTTTCAGATGCCTGCTGGCGGGCAAAGGCGTTAAGTATCGATGAGCGCAATGTCTTGATGCCAGGAAAAAATCAATACGTGGATTTATCAATTATTTATTGACCGATTTAAACTGGATTGAAATGTGGCGATCCAATTGCATTGTCTTACCATTATAAGAATGGGAAAGATAAATATGCAACTCACAGCTTGCGACTTTAACAGTTGATCCCATAAAATCCGCAGGCCTGTATTCCGAGAACAGCTAGAATTGGGCACTTGGGGTGCATCCGCGAGAGGGATGCGCCCCATTTCATATGAAGTACTGCATCATCAAAATTACCAATGCCATTACAGGGAAGATTGAGAAAGCATTTAAAGGGTGGTTTAAACACAACGACAAAGTCGCAAAGCCGATTCAATCAGATATTCTCCGCGCCACGATAGCATTCGTTATCGAAAAATGGAGAAAAGATGAAAAAGCTCGTACTCTCGACCCTCTCGCTCGCATTGTTCGGCACGGCCGGTGCCGCGCACGCTCAAAATTCCGTCACGCTCTACGGCCTGCTCGATACGGGCCTGACGTACTCCAGCAATTCCGGCGGTCATAGCAACATCCAGCAGGCCAGTGGCATCCTGAACGGCAACCGCTGGGGCCTGCGTGGCTCGGAAGATCTCGGCAACGGTCTGAAGGCGATCTTCACTCTGGAAAGCGGCTTCAATCTGTCGACTGGCAACATGGGCCAGAACAGCCGCCTGTTCGGCCGTCAGGCATTCGTTGGCCTCGCGAGCAACCAGTACGGCTCGGTTACGCTCGGCCGCCAGTACGACAATCTCGTCGACAACCTGGGCCCGCTGTCGCTGAACGGCACGCAATACGGCGGCACGCTCGCTTCGCACCCGTACGACAACGACAACCTGAACAACTCGTTCCGCGTCAGCAACTCGGTCAAGTATCAGAGCGTCGATTACGCGGGCTTGAAGGTCGGCGCGATGTATGGCTTCTCGAACGAAGCGGACGGCTTCTCGGACAACCGTGCGTATAGCGTCGGCGCGACGTATACGTTCGGTGGCCTGAAGGTTGCGGCGGCTTACCTGCAACTGAACGGCGCAGGCACGAGCAACTCGAGCGGCGCCGTCAGCAGCGACGCGACCTTCACGGCTTCGCGTCAACGCACGTATGGCGCGGGCGTCAGCTACGCGTTCGGCCCGGCTAACGTCGGCTTCGTGTTCACGCAGACGCAGCTCGCGAATGCGACGTCGATCGGCGCAACGGCGTCGGGCACGTCGAGCGGCTTCACGCTGAACGGCACGGGCGCGCACTTCACCAACTTCGAAGTGAACGGCCGTTACGCGCTCACGCCGGCATTGACGCTGTCGGGTGCGTACACGTACACCGATGCAAGCCTGCAAGGCGTCGATCCGAAGTACCACCAGCTCACGCTGCAAACGGATTACGCACTGTCCAAGCGCACCGATGTGTATGCTGAAGCGGCGTATCAGCACGTCGGCAGCACGGGCAATTCGGGCATTACCGCGCATATCGTCGGCGTGAGCGCTTCGTCGACGGATTCGCAAGTGGTTGGCACCGTCGGCATCCGTCACCGCTTCTAAGGAGCAACGTCCAGGCGAGATTCGCTGCGCGCGATGCACGGGACGCCGTGATATTGCGCGCCGGGTTTCGCCGGCCGATCTGCGAACGCGCGTCCCGTGTAGAGTGGGGCGCGCGTTCTTGCATGTTGGGTGGGCAGCCGAACGGATCTGCGATTGCTCAGGGCACGCAGCTATAATCGCGCTCGACCGTCGCAAAGGAAGCCCCGCTCGTGAAAAAAATCCATGTCGTTGCGCTCGCCGCGCTCGTGCTCGCAGGATGCTCGTCTGCCGAAAAGGAGGCGCGCCAGGCCCAGGAGTACTCGCACAACGAAACCAGCCTTGCCGCTGCGCAGCGCAATGCGGCCGTCAATTGCGACGGCGCGCAGTGCGACACCGCGTGGGTGGCGACGAAGCGCTACGTCGAGCAGCATTCCGATACATCCGTCACGCGCGCGGACGCCGTGGCGATCGAAACCGATGTGCCCTACAGTTCGGGCAAGGTGTCGTTCTCGGCGACGCGCGTCGCGAGACCGGGTGGTGCGACGCTCACGCTGTTTGCGCAGTGTCGCGGGATGTATGGTCCGGACAACGCGAAGGGCTCGGACTATGACGACTGCGCAACCAAGATCCTGAAAACGCAGAATGGGTATGTCGCGTTTATCAGGAAGCAGCTGTCGGGGCAGTAAGTCGCGCTGATCCGGCGGCGCGCGCAGGCAGCTGCGGCATGTCGTCGAGCTCGGCAGGGCAGGTAAGCGGACAGCGCACGCGTCGCACTCACAGTTCTTCGCTGTCGCCGAAAAGTTTGTGGCGCATCGCATAGCGCACCAGCGCCGCGGCGTGCGGCATGCGCATCTTCTCCAGGATACGCGCCTTGTAGGTGCTGACGGTCTTCGTGCTCACGCATAGCTGGGCTGCAATCTCACCGATCGTTTCGCCCGCCGTGATGCGCCGGAATACGTCGAGTTCGCGGTCGCTCAAACACTGATGCGGCAGCGTATCGGGTGGCTCATGAAGATTGAGTGCAAACCGCTCGGCCATCGCGAGACTCATGTATACGCCGCCGTGCGCGATCTTGGTCAATGCGCTCACGAGTTCGCCGCTCGCGCTTTCCTTGGTGAGGTAGCCGGATGCGCCGGCCTTGAACGCGCGGACCGCGTACTGGTGCTCGCCGTGCATCGTCAGCACGAGAATGCGCAGCGTGGGTTCGATGTCCTTGATAACGCGGATCACCTCGATGCCATTGCGGTCCGGCATCGACAGGTCGAGTATCAGGATCTGCGCTTGCGTCGAACGCACCAGCTCGATCGTGCCGGCGGCATTGGCCGCTTCGCCGACAACTTCGAAGCTCGAACAGCTGTTCAGGATCTGGCGAAGGGCTTCGCGTATCAGCGCGTGATCGTCGGCGAGGAGGATGCGGATCATGGTGCGCCTCATCGGATTGCAATGCGATCGGAGTGTTGCACTGCCGCCGGGCCTGGCAATGTCATAGCGGGGCGTCGTCGGGCACGGTTGCGAGCGTTGCCTCCCACTCTTCGCGGGACAGTGCCGGGGTCACGGTAAATCGGACGAGATTGCCATATCTGGCGATCTGCACCGCGATATCGCGCGCGTCATCGGCTTCCACGATTCCGACGCCTTCGGGTTCACCAACCGCATACCATGCGTAAAGTACCTTCAACCCGGCGGGACGTTGCGCCGCGACTTCCTTTCTTCGTTGGTCTGATTCGAACAGTGTCACACCCGGATTTCTGACCCAATGCACGATGAATTTCATGGCGTCGCTCCTGGTCGGTGTCCGCGTCATGTGGCGCGGCGCGCGCGTTGTTTCCTTTACTTTAGTACTTCGCGCGGCGCAGATCGACGGGATGCCAGTTCAGACGCTACCTCACCAGGATCTGACCGCCGGACGATGACCACGCACGCCAATGGTGAGTGCCCGGCGGCCGCTTCGAACCGCTCGTCAGTTCCCCTTGCCCAGATCACGCAGACGCTTGCCGGCCATCAGGTCGTTACCCAGCTTCTCGAGCGAGACACCGCGAGTCTCGGGCACATAAAAGAACACCACGATCGCGAAGATCACGTTGAGGACGGCATACAGCACGAAGGTGTTCGCTTCGCCAACCGTGGACAACAAGCTGAGAAACGTGGCCGCGACGGCCATGTTGGCCACCCAGTTGACCAGGGTTGAGACAGCGATGCCGAAGTCCCGTCCCTGCTGGGGTTGAATCTCCGAGCAGAGAATCCACACGAGAGGACCAGCGGACATGGCGAAGCCTGCGATGAAAAGCAGCAGCGCCGCGACGGCCAGAATCTGTGCCGTGAGACCCGCCACACCGGCATGCAACAGAAACCCGAGAGAGCACATTCCGAATGCCATGACCGCGCATCCCGCATAGAGAATCGGCTTGCGGCCCCAACGATCGACGAAGGCGATCGCGCCAAACGTTGCCACGACGTTGACAAGGCCGACGATGACGGTAGCCCACAATTGCTGCTCATGAGTGCCGAAACCGGCCAGTTCGAAAATGCGCGGCGCGTAGTACATCACGACGTTGATGCCGGTGAGCTGCTGGAAGACCTGCAGCACGATGCCGAGCAGCACGGAACGACGAAAGTTCGGGTTCTTCCGCAGCAGGTTCCATCCCCGCTGGGGTCGCGTGTTGTCCTCGGTGACCTGTTCGAGTTCGGCTTGAACGTCAGCCGGATTGCCGTGGAGGCGCTCAAGGACGGCGCGAGCTTCCGCTGCCCGGTTGCGCTGAAGCAGCCAGCGCGGACTGTCGGGGAGGGCGAGAACGCCGGCCAGGAAGAACGCGGCGGGGATCGCGATAACGCCCAGCATCCAGCGCCAGTCGGCCACGTAAGAAAGCCCGATGTTCGACAGGAAGGCCGCCAGAATCCCGACTGTAATCATCAGTTGATAGGTGGAGATCATGGCCCCGCGCACCTGTCGAGGCGCCACCTCCGAAAGGTATAGCGGCGCCGTGAAGGACGCCATGCCGACCGCAAGGCCCAGCAGCAAGCGCGCTCCGATCAGATCGGTCGGGCTGCCCGCGAACCCCGACCATAGCGAGCCCACGATGAACAGTATTGCCGCCAGCGCAAGCGCGTAGCGGCGGCCGAGGCGCCACGACAGCCAGCCCGCACCCAGCGCGCCGATCGCCGCGCCGACCATCATCGAACTGACGATCCATTCCTGCGAACGGTCGTTCAGAACGAAATGCTTCGCGATAAAGGGCAGGGCGCCTGAAATCACGCCGATGTCGAGACCGAACAGCAGGCCGGCGAGCGCTGCCATGAGGCAGACGAAGAGGCCATAGCGTTTGGATCTCGAATGGGTGGGGGCGATGCTGTCAGCGAGAGTGCTCATTTGATGTGTCTCCAGGGTGCTTCTCATACCAGTCACGGTCACGGTCGGGCGCTTTCGCATCAATCGCCCATCTGTGTCCATGATCGAGTATGAGAATTAGCGCTGGATGAGGGCGCTGAATCCTTTCCGTCCTTCGCAATGCTCATTCGAAGCTAATTCACGGGACTTAATCTGCTTCACATCAGCGGTGCATGTGAAGCGGGTTCACCCACCCCATGTCATGTGCGCTGTGTCGGGTGGTGACGCAATACGGCGAACGCCGCCTTTTACACGACAAGGAGCACATCATGTTTGCACGTCTTTCCCACTTCCTCGGAAAAATGGTTCCCGGCCACGACGTTTCTTCGCACAGCGACTATCTCGCGTCGTCGAGCGATCTGGCTGATCTCGAACGCCGCATGCGGCAGGTCGATGAGGAAGACCACGCGTACCGCATGCCGTTTTGCGGAGCGGTATCTCGCGATCAGAATTCGTTTGGTTCGAAGCATTGAGGGCTGGAAATAGCGCATTTCCGTGCTTGCGGGAATCATTCGGTGCGTGCGGTTGCATGCGCTTGGCCAACTGCGACTGCACGTCGACGATGGCAGCTCATTGAGTCGTTGAAGTATCGCGGCTAATGCGGCTGAGAGGCAGGTCGAATCGTCCTCACGGCCGCGCCTCGTTAGCGAAGTTCGACGCGCGCTCCAGCGATGTGGTGTGGCGTTTGAGCGGGCAGCGTAGGGACGTCATCGCGAATCAATCGCTACGCCCAATCCGCTGCGCGTCAAGCGACGGTATTCGCACATGTTTGCTTCACGTTTTCTCGCGGCACGAGAAGGCGCGTCGCGAGCCAGCAGCCGATGCCCATCAACGCAATGACGTACGCCATCGGGCGGGGCGTGCCGTCCGCGAGGAAACCGATCAACGCCGACCCCGCGATACCGGCGCCATACTGTATCGAGCCGATCAGTGCCGAGACGGCGCCTGCGCGCGCGGGGCAAGCGCCAAGCGCACCCGCGATTGCATTGGCGTTGATGAACCCGTTGGTCGAGACGAAAAGGAAGAGCGGTAGCACGAGGCCGATCAGGCCGCCCCATCCCGATCCCGCATCAAACGCGAGGAGAGCACCCGCGAGCCCGGCTACGATTGCGCCAAAACGCATCAGGCGATCGCTGCCGAAACGTGCGACGAGCCGGGCGTTGATCTGGTTGGTGATCATGATGCCGACGATTCCCGCAGCGAACAGCACGCCGTAGTGCTGCGGTGACACGTGATGGTAGGTGATGTAGGCGAACGGCGTACCCGCAACATAAGCAAAGATGCCGCCGTAAAAAAATCCTGCGCTTACGGAGTATCCGAGCACGCTTCGATTGCGCAACAGGCTGGCATAACCGGCAACTGAGTTCCCGAGTGGGCCGCGAATGCGACGCTCGCCGGGCAAGGTCTCAGGGAGGCAGTAAAGCCCTGCGAGCGTCGCGATACCGACGGCGACGAGTACCCAGAAGATCGCCCGCCATGACGCAACGTGGAGAATCAAGCCGCCGACGCTCGGTCCTATCAACGGCACAACGGCCATGACGGTCATCAGGGTCGACATCATTTGAGCGGCGCGTACACCGCTGTACAGATCGCGCACCATTGCGCGGGAAATGACCACGCTGGCGCACGCGCCGACTGCTTGCAGCACGCGCCAGCCGATGAGGGTGTGTGCGTCCCCCGATATCGCGCAGCCAGCGGAGCCGAAGATAAAAAGAACAAGGCCGATCGCGACGGGTAACCGGCGGCCGTGACGATCGCTGACAGGTCCCCACAACAGCTGGCCCAGGCTGAAGCCAATGAGATAACCCGAGATCGTGAGTTGCAGCGTGCCGGGGTCGGAGTGGAGCGCATCGGCCATGGCCGGCAACGCGGGAAGGTACAGGTCCGTCGAGATCGACGCGAAGGCCATCAGCGTACTGAGGATCAGCAGCGTCCGCACGCGATGATGTTGCGCATCATGCTTCGCGGCAGCGGCGGTCGATTGATGGTCTGTTGGCATGATCGGAGGCGGTGGCGATATCCGGCAATAGTATGTGCTACATGAGAAGCGTGACGTGCCAGTCGCGTCCGTAAGTAAGCGGCGCGATGCTCCGGGCGTAATCGAATACCTCGGCAATCGCTGCTGACGGGCTCCGCACCTAGAGCGCCCGGCGACCTTCGACCGGGTAACCCGGATCGGTGTAGCCCGGCGTCGATGCGTGTCCAGGCGGCACCAGGCTATCGACGAACTTTTCGTCGTCGGGTCCGAGCTGCACTTTCAGCGCCTCGATATAGCTGTCCCAATGCGCTTCGGTACGCGGACCCGCAATCGCTGCACTGACGAGCCGATTCTTGAGCACCCACGCCAGCGCGAACGCGATCGACGTCGTGCCGCGCCCGGCGGCGTGCGCCGCTACCTTTTGCGCAATCGCCAGCGACTCCGGCCGCCATTCCGTCTGCTGGATGCGCTTGTCGCCGCGGCCCGCCCGCGTGTCTGAGTGCGGGGGAGCATCCACCGCATACTTGCCGGTCAGCACACCACGGGCGAGTGGGCTATACGAAACGATGCCCACGCCGTAGTGCGCCGCCGCCGGCAACTGTTCAACCTCGGCAGTACGGTCCACCATGTTGTAAAGCGGTTGGCTCGCAACCGGCCGGTCGATGCCGAGCTGATCCGCGAGCCGCACGATCTCGGCGATGCGCCAGCCACGGAAGTTCGACACGCCGAAGTAGCGCACCTTGCCCTGACGGATCAGATCGCCAATCGCACGCACGCCTTCTTCGAGCGGTGCATCGAGCAACGCGCGGTGAAAGTACAGAACGTCGATGTAGTCGGTGCTCAGGCGCTCGAGGCTCGCCTCGACCGACTGCATGATCCACTTGCGCGACTGTCCCTGTTCGTTCGGACCTTGTGTGGTCGGATAACCGAACTTCGTCGCGACTACCCAGCTATCGCGACGCTCGGCGATCGCACGGCCGACGATTTCTTCCGAGCGGCCGGCGTGATAGACGTCAGCCGTATCGATGAAATTGATGCCCTGATCGAACGCCTTGTCGATGATGCGTTTCGAAGTCGCTTCATCGGTTTCGCCGCCGAACATCATCGCGCCCAGGCACAAGGGCGAAACCTTGAGGGCGCTGCGGCCCAGATATCCGTATTCCATGCCGTGCTCCTTTTGATTTAACGGGCGTGTAGCCGCCATCGACGGCGAGCGCGTGACCGATCACGAAACTCGCGCCTGGGCTGCATAACCAGAGCACTGCCGAGGCGATCTCATCGGACCGTCCGAGCCGGCCGATGGGTTGCTCCTTCATGAGTTCTTTCATCGCTTCGGGCTCGCGCTCAAGCATGTCCGCGACCATCGGTGTTTCGATGATGCCGGGGCACACGGCGTTGATGCGGATGCCTCTCGCTGCGTACTCGAGCGCGGCGCTTTTCGTGAGTCCGATGACGCCATGCTTCGACGCGTGATACACGCCACGGCCCGCAATGCCCACGAGCCCGCCGAGCGACGAGCAGTTGACGATCGCGCCGCTTCCCTGTTCGCGCATCTGCAGCAGTTCGTATTTCATGCAGTTCCAGACGCCGCGCAGGTTCACGCCGTTCACGCGTTCGAACTCGTCGCCGCTGGCGTCGGCCGTTTCGGCGACAGGGCTGTTGATGCCTGCGTTGTTGTACGCCGCATCGAGATGTCCGTAGGTAGCGACAGTCAGATCGACCATCGCTTTGACTTGCGTCTCGTCGGCAACGTTGCATTGCACGGCGAGGGCCTGGTGGCCCGAAGCGACAAGCCGGGCTGCTGCTGCTTTAACCGCGCCTTCGTCGATATCCGCGAGTACGACGGAAGCGCCTTCGGCGGCGAACGCCTGTGCTGCGGCAAGTCCCAATCCTGAACCCGCGCCTGTCACCAGCGCGACCTTGCCTTGAAACATTCCGACCATGTCCGTCTCACCTGAATGCTGACCAGGTGAAATGATAGGAATTGACGGTCTATCGATAAAGACCTTAAAACCGCAAGCTCTTATGCCTCTCATTCATGAATCAAGCGACCTTGCTCAGGGGCTGTAGCGGAGCGCGTCGATCACTATGTTCATCGCACGCGAGGACTGGCGGCGGCTTGCGTAATACGCATGGAGGCCGGCGAATGTCGGCGACCAGTCTTCGAGCACCCAGACAAGGCGGCCCGCCGTGATATGCGGCTGAGCGATGTCTGCCGGAATGTAGGCGAGTCCATAACCCGACAAGGCCGCGTCGAGCATTTGATAGGTGCCATTGAAGGCAAGCTGCCCTTCCACGCGCACCTGAACCTCCCGCTTTCCTTTCCTTAGCTCCCATGCGTAGAAGCCGCCATGTGTAGGTAGACGCAGATTGATGCAATTGTGAGCGATCAGGTCTTGCGGTGTCCTGGGGGCCGCGTGCTTTTGCAGGTAAGCGGGCGTGCCGACGACCGCCATGCGCATGTCGGGGCCGACACGGACGGCGATCATGTCCTTCGCGACCTGATCGCCGTTGCGAACGCCGATGTCATAGCGATCCGCGACGATATCGGAGAGACCGTAGTCCGTGATGATTTCGACCTTGATCTCAGGATAGCGGCGAAGCACTTTGGACAGTCTTGGCCAGAGGATGGTCTTGGTCGCGTAGTCGGTTGCAGTGATGCGGATCGTGCCTGTCGGCATGTCGCGAAGTTCGGTGACGGCGGCCAGTTCGGCCTCGATTTCCTCGAAACGAGGCGCGACGGTCTCGAGCAGCCGCTCGCCGGCCTCGGTCGGGGCGACGCTGCGCGTCGTTCGGGTCAGGAGCCGAAGACCGAGTCGCGTTTCGAGCGCCCGGATCGTGTGGCTCAACGCTGATTGCGATACGCCCAGTTGCGCGGCGGCGCGCGTGAAGCTGCGCTCGCGTGCGACGGCGATGAACGCAAGCAGGTCGTTGAAATTTTCGCGTGGCATTGATGAGCCCGTTTCATAGGTGTATGCCGATTTTATCGTCTAGTCAGAGGAGGTATGCCTGGATATCTTTGTAAGGTTCGTGTTGGCTCGAACGTCGACCGGCGACCGGCGTTGAATCCGGTGTGAGCGCAGGGAGCACAGTCGAATCTCTTGAAAAGCCCGCTGCCACGCGGGCTTATTGTCTAACGCTATGCGAGGTTCAATAACGTGCTGAATCTGTGCGCCTACGACGGGCTCAATTCGACGCGCTTGATATCCCTGACAATCACGAGATAACTGAAGATGGTTATCAGCGCGTTGACACCCACAAACGCGAGGGCGCCGTTGAACGATCCCGACTGGGCAACCAGATAGCCAATCACAATAGGCGTGACGATCCCCGCCATGTTGCCGAACATGTTGAAGATGGAGCCCGAAAGACCGATGGCCTCCTTCGGCGACGTATCTGCAACGACTGCCCGTCCCAATGCGCCCAGGCCTTTGCCAAAGAACGCCAGCGACATCAACGCGACCACCAGCCAATCCGTGTCGACGTAGTTGCATCCAATGATGCAGACCGACAGCAGCATGCCGCCGACAATCGGAACCTTCCGGGCGACGGTCAGTGAATGACCGTTGCGAATCATCGTGTCTGACAGAACGCCACCGAGCACACCGCCGAGAAAGCCACAGATTGCAGGCAGCGACGCGACGAGGCCCGCTTGCAGAATGGTCATGCCGCGCGCCTGCACGAGGTAGATCGGGAACCAGGTGAGGAAGAAGTAGGTGAGCACGTTGATGCAGAACTGCGCGAGATAGACGCCGAGCAACATCCGGTTGGTCAGCAATTGCCGCATGACAGACCAGCGTGCATGGCCACCACGTGAATCTGCCGCTGTCTGGTGCCCGTGAATCAGACCGCCTCCCTGCTCGATATGTTCGAGTTCGGACTTGTTGACGCCAGGATGATTGGCGGGGTTCTTCATCACCTTCAGCCAGGTCAGCGCCAGCAGGAATCCCGCGACACCCATCACGATATACACGTGATGCCAGCCAAATGCATGGGTGAGCCACGCCATCAATGGGGTGAAGATGACGGCCGCAAAATATTGCGCGGAGTTAAAAATCGCCGATGCCGTGCCACGTTCCTTCGTCGGAAACCAGCTGGCAACAACCTTCGCATTGGCAGGAAAGGCAGGTGCTTCGGCCGCGCCCATCACGAAGCGTAAGACGAACAGTGCCGTAACGGCCGCCGCGCCACTGCCGAGGACGCCGATCGTACTCTGCAGCAATGTGAAGAGCGACCACAGGAAGATACTCGCCGCATACACGCGACGCGCGCCGAAGCGATCGAGCAACCATCCGGCCGGCACTTGCGAGAGCACATAGGCCCAACTGAACGCCGAAAAGATGTAGCCCATCCGGATGGCGTCGAAGCCGAACTCGGCGCGCATCGCCGAGCCGGTGACTGACAGCGTCGCCCGGTCTGCGTAATTGAAGGTGGTGATCGCAAAGATCAGCAGCAGGATTACGTAGCGAACGCGCGTGGGTGCCGCGACGTCCGCCGGGTTCGCAGTACGGCTTATCGCCATGATGTCTCCTCTTGATTGCAGTGCGCGAGGCGCCCTGGCTGCCGGCTCATGCGGTAACCGTCGAGTGTTGCCCCGCGTGTCTCCTCCGCGAGCGCTTATTGCGCGCCGAGCTTGCGGATCAATGCGTCGAGCTGCGCGTGCTCTTCTTCAGTCAGGTCCGTAAGCGGCGCGCGCACGGGACCCGCATCGCGGCCAACGAGTTTGGCCCCCGCCTTCACGATGCTCACCGCGTAACCCGCACGACGGTTGCGGATGGCCAGATACGGCAGGAAGAATTCGTCGAGTAGCCGGTCAGTGGTGGCGTGATCGTTAGCGGCGATCGCGCGATAGAACTGCATGGCCGTTTTCGGAATGAAGTTGAAAACAGCCGACGAGTACACGGGCACGCCCAAGGCCTTGTAGGCTGCCGCGTAGACTTCCGCCGTCGGCAGGCCGCCGAGATAGGAGAAGCGGTCACCGAGGCGGCGTCGGATCGAAACCATGCTTTCGATGTCGCCCACGCCATCCTTGAAGCCGATCAGGTTCGGGCACTTGTCCGCGAGTTGCTCCAGCGTATCGGCGTTCAGCCTGGAATTGGCGCGGTTATAAATGATCACGCCCATGTCCGGAACCGACTTGCACACCTGTTCAGCGTGCTGGGCAATGCCTTCCTGAGACGCTTCAGTGAGGTAGTGCGGCATCAGCAGGATGCCGTTCGCACCTTTGCGCTGTGCCTCCTGCGCGAAGGCAATGGCGGTGCGGGTGGGTCCGCCAGCGCCGGCGAGAATCGGCACCTTGCCTTTGCAGACTTCCGTCGCCGTATGCACGACGTTCGAGTACTCGCTATGCGTGAGCGAGAAGAATTCGCCCGTGCCGCCCGCGACGAACAATGCCGATGCGCCGTAGGGCGCCAGCCATTCGAGGCGCTGCGCGTAGGTGTCGGCGCGGAACTCGCCGTTCGCGTCGAAGTCGGTGACGGGGAAGGAAAGCAGGCCTTCGGAAACAATCTGCTTGAGCTCTCGGGGTGTCGTCATGATCTTGTCTGTCAGAGTATGTTGTTAGACATGTTTGTCTGGATCGGCGGAGTGATCGTACAACTGTGAGCCGGTTGAATCAAACAAAATCAACGGTTTCAGGATATTTTGAGGGTTTACACGTAGCCACATATTTGACTTTTGTTGTACGATGACACCTAAAGTTGTTTGACGAAATATTGACGTCAAGCCGTTCGAGTTGAAGGCAATGAAACAGTCTCCGCTTTACATTCGCGTGCACCCCGATGACAACGTCGCGATCGTTGTCAATGACGGCGGTCTGGACAGTGGCGCCGTTTTTCCCGGCGGCCTGACTTTGTGCGAGCGTGTTCCGCAGGGACACAAGGTCGCGCTTCAGGATCTGGCTGAAGGCGACGCCGTCGTGCGCTACAACGTGGTCATCGGGTATGCGCTCAAGGCGATCCCGAAGGGCAGTTGGGTGAACGAGCACGTCATCCGGATGCCGACACCGCCCGCTCTGGACGATCTGCCCATTGCGACGATCAAGGCCCCCGACATGCAACCGCTAGAGGGCTACACGTTCGAGGGCTATCGCAATGCTGATGGTTCGGTCGGTACGCGCAACATCCTCGCGATCACGACGACGGTGCAATGCGTCGCGGATGTGGTCCAGCACGCGGTGACCCGCATCAAGGCCGAGTTGTTGCCGAACTACCCGAACGTGGACGATGTCGTGAGTCTCGGGCACACGTACGGATGTGGCGTCGCGATCGATGCACCCGACGCGATGGTGCCCATCCGCACAGTGCGCAACATCAGCCTGAATCCGAACTTCGGCGGTGAAGTCATGATGGTGAGCCTCGGTTGCGAGAAGCTGCAGCCCGAGCGCCTCATGCCGCCCGGCACGATTCCGATTTCGACCGTGACGGAAGAGGTCGCGGATATCGGTGATCTTTCGACAGAGTCGGGCAACGGCGACGTGGTCACCTTGCAGGACGAATCGCACATCGGCTTCCAGTCGATGATCGATTCGATCATGAAGATGGCCGAAGGGCACCTGAAGCGGCTCGACAATCGACGTCGGGAGACCTGTCCGGCATCCGATCTCGTGCTCGGCGTCCAGTGCGGCGGCAGCGACGCGTTTTCGGGACTCACAGCCAACCCTGCCGTTGGTTTCGCAACGGACCTGCTGGTTCGCGCGGGCGCTACCGTGATGTTCTCTGAAGTGACGGAAGTACGCGATGGCGTCGGGCAACTCACGGCTCGCGCGGCCAATGCCGATGTCGCGGCAGCCATCATCCGAGAAATGCAGTGGTACGACAGTTACCTCAAGCGCGGCGGCGCGGATCGCAGCGCGAACACGACGCCCGGCAACAAAAAAGGCGGCTTGTCGAATATCGTTGAAAAGGCCATGGGCTCGATCATCAAGTCGGGTAATTCGGCGATTTCCGGCGTGCTCTCGCCCGGCGAGAAAGCCACGCAAAAAGGCTTGATCTACGCGGCAACGCCTGCGAGCGATTTCATTTGCGGCACGCTGCAGGTCGCTGCCGGCATCAATCTGCACGTCTTCACCACGGGCCGCGGCACGCCGTATAGCCTCGCGGAAGTGCCGGTGATCAAGGTGGCCACGCGCTCGGACCTCGCACGCCGCTGGTTCGACCTGATGGACATTAACGCTGGCACGATCGCAACCGGCGATACAACGATCGAAGACGTGGGCTGGGAACTGTTCCACCTGATGCTCGAGGTTGCAAGCGGACGGAAAAAGACCTGCGCCGAAGCGCTCAAACTGCACAACGCACTGGTTCTTTTCAATCCCGCGCCGGTTACCTGATCGCAGACGCGACGCTAACGAGATGGATGCGCCGGCAACGTATCGGCGGTCCGCTCGAAGCACTACACGGATGGCCCCAAAAACTAAGCGTGTGCGTCATTGCGATCGATCGATAAACAGGAGGGCGCATGACGTCCCGTTATCGTAGTTGCCGTATTGCTCTTTTTCGCTGGCATGCTGAACTGTGCTGGCGAGCGCGCTAGCGGCGCTTGGCGCACTCGTGCTCTGGATCTCCGTGCGCGAGCGCAGCGTGTCACGGCTGAAAGACGCTACCGTCTGAATGTTTCGCAAGGGTCGTCGACCTCAAGCCTTCGTGATGAACACCGTTAATACGGATTTACCGATAACCACGATTCAAGGCGATATGCGTCACATTAAGGAGAATTCCACGAATCGTTGCCAGCGCCTGCTGCCCGTCCACGGTTGGGGTTGCCCGATTTATCGCCCAAAAATCAGGTGGCCGCACGCCGATCTGCCGGCACACTGATGACAGAAATGGCTTGCCGCCAGTGCGGCGCCATCGCCCCACGTCTTGCCCACTTTGGCATCTACCATAACCTGGTGTAAGCCAAACTACCCAAAACCTCAATCAGCACGCCAGATCGGCCCCTGAGAGACGCTTTCGGGAGGGTTATTCAAGGTGGATTTCTAGCGTTTCCGCAATCCTCGCGACGATACCTAGCCGACGCCACTGCAAATACTTTATGTAACACGTTTGAGCAGGAGGCATCCCTGCAGGAAGGTGATGCCAGCGTTCGTTCTGGGTAAGAACCCACAAAATCGCGTTCAGGACATCACGGGGATTCCGGGGGTATCGACCATATCGGCGAGCGTTATTTATCGGAAACAAATGAACCAAACGGTTCCAGTCTTCATCCGATAGCGGTTCAAAAGCGATGTCGGTTCTCGTTGATCTTAACCGGATTCGCCAGCGGGGCAGAGTCACGCAAAGGAGATGGGTTTTCCTTCGTCTGCGCATGCCCCGCGTCCAGCTGCAATGTTTCAGAACGGTCGCTCACGGCAACTATTGGCAAAGACATCGCCAGAAAAAATTCCCCAAGAATTGCTTTCGTAATCGGGACCAGATTGAGCTGCATCGCGGTTGTGCTTACTCTGGTAGAAAATGCTCAGGGCATTGCGCCGACTTGTGTGATCACCTTGTTGCGCAGCACTCCTATACCTTCGATCTCGACCTCTATGGTATCGCCAGGCTTGATCGGTCCGACTCCCGCCGGCGTACCCGTCATGATGTGATCGCCCGGAAGCAGCGTCATATACTTGCTAAGGTAGGCAATCAGCGCGGGCACGCCATACACGAGGTCGGCCGTGTTCCCGTTCTGGCGCACTTCGCCGTTGACGCGCGTGATCAGATGCAGGTTCGACGGATCAAGTTCCGTCTCGACCACGGGTCCAATGGGCGCGAACGTGTCGTAGCCTTTGCCGACGAGGAGGCAGCCGAACTCGCTCTCACGGCGCTGCAATATCCGGTCGCTTACGTCGTTCCCGCACGTGTAGCCGAATACATAATCGAGCGCATCGCTTTCGGAAACATTGCGTGCTTCCTTGCCGATGATCACCGTGAGTTCCCCTTCGAAATGAATGTTCTCTCCGTCGGACGGATACACGATGCTTTCTTCGTGGCCTATCACCGTGGTGCTGGGTTTCATGAACAGCACGGGGAGCGTTGGCGTTTTCTTGCCAACCTCTTGTGAGTGCGCGCGGTAGTTGTATCCAAGACCGAAGACTCGAGGCCGGTAAAACGGACTCAACACGCGAACTGAGTCAAGGCTGTCGATGTAGCCAGCAACCTGAAGTCCTTCAAGTGGCGATCTCTTGAGCCTTTCGATATCGCCACCACTCCGGAGGATGCCGTAGTGCCAATTTTCGTCAATCGAATATCGGATGATCTTCATGGAATCTACGAGATGAAAAGCGATGATTTGCTAACGTTAGCACTGCGCAACTGATGCGTCAATCACAATACTCACCGCGCGCCTGAGTTTGACGAGCCGCCCGAGTTGCTGCCGTAGTCTGTCTGTAGCCCGCGACGCCTCGCGTTCTCATCCTGTTGCGCTGCGAGCCTCGCTTCGGCCGCCTTGAGCGTGCCCGGATAGTCCAGGTCACTCCCTTCGATGGAATAGCCCGCTTTCTCCAGTTGTGCCAGTTCCGATTCCACCTGTGCACGTGTTACGGGCGTAGTCTGTTGTGCATTCGAGACGACGGGAAGCGTTATGGCGGCGACGATAAACACGGTTTTGACAAGCATCTTCATGGAGAGACCCTCGACTTGACATTGATTAGTTCAACTGGATTGATTGTTGCACTGCAACCATCGAGTCGATTATATGTCGCCGAGATGCTCTAGGGAATACGCTAATTGACAAATAAATCGTGAATTAAAATATGATTTGACATGCTAATCAAATAGAGCGAGAGCAACTGCGATTGGC
Source organism: Paraburkholderia sp. SIMBA_054 (assembly GCF_046534875.1). Classification (NCBI taxonomy): domain Bacteria; kingdom Pseudomonadati; phylum Pseudomonadota; class Betaproteobacteria; order Burkholderiales; family Burkholderiaceae; genus Paraburkholderia; species Paraburkholderia sp. SIMBA_054. The sequence continues at coordinate 80,778 of NZ_JAWRXV010000019.1, forward strand.
GATCAACGCGTCGTTGGGCGTGGCTCATCACGGCCAGCGAAAGAGCTGGCCGTGAGGCAATCCTGCATGGACCGGAAAGCATCTGCGATGCAGTTGCCTTCCCGGTCGCACAGCAATGCTAGTCAGGGAAGCACGACATAGTTGCTAAATCCTCCGTCGCGGTCCTTCAACCCGGAGATGGCTTCGTTGACACGTTCAAGCGGGAACTTGCGATGTTCGAGATACGACAGGTCGATGGCCCCGGTACTTACCATGTCGGCCATTTCCTGCCCCTGCGCAGTCGTGAACCAGTTTGAACCGATGATCTGCACCTGTTCATCCATGAGCCACTTCACGTCGATCGGCAGGTCTTCAGCCACGCCTCCCACGTTGACTACCTTGCCACCGCGTCGAACGCCCTTCATTGAATCCAGCATCGTCGCGGCAGGTGCCTTTGCACCGAGAGCGCTGATCACAAAGTCGGCGCCTTCACCGCCCGTCAGCGACTTCGCCCACTCGCCCGTCGAGCCCTCGCCGAGTTGCATCACTTCGATGCGGTCTGGTGCAAGCGCCTTGACGCGTTTGAGCAGCGCCTCGTCGCGCCCCGTGCCGAGAATGCGCGACAGGCCCATGGCGAGCCCGAGCACCGTTGCAGCCACGCCGAGCGTCCCAGTGATTCCGTCAATCAGGGCAACCTGGCCCGGACCGGCAGCGGCGTTTTTCAGTGCGCCGTAAGACGTGCCCATGTACCCGAATCGGCCGGCCTGTTCAAAGGTCATGTTATCGGGGAGATTGACGATAGCGTACTCGGGGGCTGTCATGTACTCACTGAAGCCGCCATACGGGTAAAGATCAAAGATGCGTTGGCCGTCGCGACTCGTACTGAAGTAACCGTTCAGCGTGTAGTAGCGGCATTCACTGCGTCGGCCGGCGCGACATGCCTTGCACGACCCGCACGAACGCAATGGGCTCACATAGACGCGGTCACCCGGCTTGACGTTGAGGACTGCTTCGCCGACTTCTTCTACGACCCCTGCGGGATCAAGGCCGAAGATGGCGGGAAATTTCGGCAGCGGCTGATGCGGAAACCAGGTCGGCCAGTTGTTGATCACGTTCGCCATATTCGGCACGATGCCGCACGCCTTGACCCGTACAAGAACATCAGTCGGTCTCGGCTTCGGCACCGGGATCGTATCGAGCGTCATCGGGGTGTGGAGAGCATGCAGCCGTGCTGCAACCATCGTTCGTTCCATACATTCCTCTTTCTGGGTGATAACTTCCGCGTTACCCGCCATGTACCGACGGAAGTACTACGCATTGCATTTGCCAGCGGCCAGGTGGTATCCGCCCAGCCTGTTTGTCGAAGTCAATCCGGATCGCTGTCCCCGATCTGGACTGATGATCCATCAGCGATAGCTCTCCTCGAGTTCGATCCCGAGCGCGCCCATGATGCGCACGCCGGAGTTGTACCAGGCAATGTTCAGTGCCAGCTCGACCCGTTGCTGATCGTTCAGGAACGGCACGACCCTGTTCCAGGTTTTGTCGCTCACCGCGACCTTGAGCGTCGACTCCCTGGCGACCGCCATGACTGCACGTTCCTCTTCGTTGAAGAGGGCCGACGTTTCGAAGTCCGGGATGGCCTTCAGTTGCTCGGGGCTGATGCCGGCCTTCAGGCCGTGCGACTGATGATGGGCAATTTCGTATTCGGAGCCGGTGCAATGTCCCACCGTCAGGATCGCGAGTTCACGCAACTTCGGGCTGATCGACGACGCCCGGATCGCGTTCGCATACGACAGGAACTGGTCGAGAATGTCCGGCGCATGCGCGAGCGCCCGGAAGATGTTCGCAGTGGGTACCTTGCGTTCGCGTTCGAGCCGGTCGAAAAGGGCGTCGTTGACGCCTTCGACGTCGGAGCGCTGAAGATATTTGACGCGTGCCATATTCTTTATTCCTTCCGTTATCAGCTCTCTGCAAGCCGGTTTTGAATGTAGGTCTCGAGCGTAGTGGGGCGCGGTTTGTTGGCTGTCTCGAGCAGTTCTGAGCCTTCGAACCGCGAGGCCTCGAAGTACCAGCGGTGTTCTGCCGGCAGACCCCAGCGCACGCTCGTACTGAGCGAAGCGGCATCCCAGCGGACTGGTTCAATCTCGATGTCGATGGTCTGGTAATGGCCGTCACACAGTTCGATGCGATGGCCATCCGGGTCGCGCAGATAAACAAACAACATGCCGCCGGGGCCGTGGCGGCCCGGCCCGCGTTCTACTTCGTGCGAATAGCCATAAATGCCTGCGAGGTCACACGCGGTGAAGATGTTGTGCGATTCGGGCACGATGTACGCGAAGTGATGCATGCATGGTCCGTCGTTTTCGACGATAGCCAGATCGAGGCATGTCCCTTTGCGATACATGAACGCGCCGAGCAGCCGGTCTCCGTGTGCGAGATATTCGGAGTTGCGAAAGCCGAGTCTGCTGTAAAACACACAGGACTGGTAGGTGTCCGGCGAGAAGATCTGGAAGTGATCGATCCGCTGTGCGTGCGCGCCCTTGAACAGGTTGCGTTCGAGATAGAGGCGAGGGCTCGTCTCCATTTGCGCGCACAATTCTATCTTCGTGCCGAATGGGTCGGACACGTGCAGCGTTCTTCCCTGATGCGCGACTTCGACCCATTCGGCGGGAAGGCCTTCTTCCGTGAAGAACTGGTGGGCGAGGTCGAGGTCTTCTTCGAGGAAAACGCGAAAACCAATGCGCTTGCAGACGGGGGCGCCCTTGTCGGCCTGCACCAGAACCAGGCTGTGGTGGCACGCTTCGGACAGGCCACGCAGATAGCACGTGTCGGCTGTTTCTTCCGTCACGACCAGGCCGACGATGTCGACATAGAACGCCCGGCTTTTCGCCAGGTCGGAAACGTTCAGTACGATGTGGCTGGCGCGCGTGATATTGAAGGGCGGCCGATGGTTGACGGCGGGCAGCATGATTACCTCTCGATTGTTGATGGCGAGCTAGCCGGCATGACGATGCGGATGTTGCGAGACGTACCGCGTCGACAGGCAGATGTAGTCAGGTCTTGCTCGGGGAAACGCATTCGATATCCTTTTTGCGACGACACGATCACGATTTAGAGTGGGCGGTCAGTGAAAGGCAGGGCGGACCATCCGCAGAAGCGAGCTTGCGGTCCCAGCGCTTCCTCGATTCGCAATACTTCGTTCCATTTGGCCATCCGTTCGGAGCGCGAAAACGAACCGACCTTGAGCTGTCCCGCGTCCCAGCCGACGGACAGATGAGCGATGGTGACGTCTTCGGTTTCGCCGGAACGTGCAGATACGATCGTGCCGAATCCTGCCGTCTTGCCGGCCTGCAGGGCCTCATGGGCTTCCGTTACCGTGCCTGCCTGATTGGGCTTGATGAGCACGGCATTCAACGTACCTTGCGATGCCGCGGCTTTGACCCGGTCCGCATTGGTTACAAGAAAGTCGTCGCCGATGATCTGGCAACGCGAACCATATGATTGCGAGAAGTGCCGGAAGCCTTCCAGGTCGTCTTCCGCAAGCGGATCTTCAATCGACAGGATCGGGTAAGTGTCCAGCCAGCGCCCCAGCATGTCGATCATCTGATCCGTGCCGAGCGTCCGGCCATCGAGCGCGAGCGTGTAGTGTCCATCACGTCCGAATTCAGACGCGGCGATATCGAGCGAGATGCCGACCTGCTTGCCGGGTTGCAGTCCCGTATCGGCGATGGCCCGCATCAGCGTGTCAAGGGCGTCTTCATTGCAATCGAACGCGGGCCAGTAGCCGCCTTCGTCCGCCACGCCCTGAAGCTTGCCCGCATCCTTCATCAATGAACCGGCTGCCCGGTATACCTCCGCCGTCCACTCCAGCGCTTCGGTGAAGCTGCCAGCAGCGGGACACATGATCATGAAGTCCTGCACATCGACACGGCGCGCCGCGTGCGCGCCGCCCCCGAAGATCTGAATCTCCGGCAGCGGCAGACGCACGGGGCGGTTGCCGGCGAGATAGCGCCATAACGGCTGCCTGCTGGCTGCAGCGGCAGCATGCAGGACAGCCATCGAGGTCGCGACGATCGCATTGCCCCCAAGACGGCTGCGGTTGGGCGTCCCGTCCAGGGCAACCAGACTGGCGTCGATGGCAGCCTGATCGCGTGCATCGCGTCCTTCGAGCGCTCTCGCGATCTCGCCGTTGACATTCGACAGCGCGTTAGTCACGTCGAGACCGCCGAACGCGGTGCCGCCGTCGCGCAGATCCAGTGCCTCTCCGCTGCCGGTCGAAGCGCCAGCCGGCGCGATGGCGCGACCGCTCATGCCGCTGTGCAACGTGACCTCGACTTCTACCGTCGGCCGGCCGCGCGAGTCCCAGACGCGTCGGCCGTGTACTTGGGCGATCGTTGAATCAGTCATATGGATTGTCTACCTCGTCTATTCAGGTGATAGCTGTCAGTGCAGCGCGGGATGGTGGAATGGTCGAGCCCGAGGATTGCGGCCCGGTAACCCATGCGTATGGTGTTCATTCGCTCCTGCGCGCTCCGATCAGCACGAAGGCCAGTGTTGTGGGGCGGTCGCTCCTGTTTCGCCACGCATGGCGGGTTCCGTTCTGCACCACTACGTCATGTTTGCGAAGCAGTTCCGCACGCCCCTCGTCGAGTTCAAGCCAGATTTCACCTTCGAGCACGATGCCGTAGTCGATGGTTGGCGTGGCATGCATACCGTCCGCTTCGAAGAGTTCAGCGAGTCCCGGACTGATCGCGAAGTTTTCGGCGACTGCGGCGTGGCCATCGAAGCCGGGTGCAAAAAACACGCTGTCGGGCGGGAATGTCACCACGAGAAAGCGCGTGCCCGAAACCGTGGGGACGAAGCTCGAGACACTCGAGGTCGGGTCCGTGCCATCAAAAGGAATGGCCTGCGCCGGTTCCGTCGACCAGACCAGACGGGACACCATGCCGGGGATATGCCGGTACGCGTCGGAGCGCGGAGGTGGCGAATCGAGGGCGACTGTCGAGGCACCGCTCGTGTCGTGACCGGTGACGACGCGGCGAAGCGCTACCGGCACCTCGCCTGGGATTGAAGTATCAGATGCCATTCTCAGTGTCTCCCCACAAAGTCGAACCGGAGTCGCGCGGCATTTGCAGGCTTCACTATGCTCCTGCTTTGCTAACGTTCGCATAGATTGTGGCAAACGGCGATCTCCCTTGTCAATAGCGGATTTACGGAAGTTTTACGACGAATCGATCCGTACCGTGCCTAAATGATCAGCTCGCGACCGCTCTAAAAAGGCAAACGTTAGCAAGCCGGGAGGTACGGCAGGGCGTTGGGGTGTTCTGTATCACGCCGATCGGGCGCGCCCCGCGATTTGCGGGTTGCGCCACCGTCCCTTCACCGCATCAACCGCATGCCCGGCAGAGGTCGAAAGCCGGAATGACCCAACAAGCTCTGCGAGCTTGAGTGCCTGAGCGCGCATCAGGCGCGACTCGTTTTCGGCATGCTCTGCGAGACGCGCGTTCTGAATGGTCATCGCTTCCATTTGCTTCACTGCATCATTGACCTGACCTATTCCTAGGCTCTGTTCCTGGCTTGCCATCGAGATATCGCCCATGAACGCGATGACGCGTTCGACCGATGTGACGATATCCGTGATCGTGCCGCTCGCATCGTCGACGAGCTTGCCACCCGTTTCGACGCTGGCCACAGAATCGCCGATGAGCGTGGCGATTTCCTTGGCGGCGTTCGCGGAACGACGCGCGAGATTGCGCACCTCGCTGGCGACGACTGCAAATCCGCGCCCCTGTTCCCCCGCGCGCGCGGCTTCCACTGCCGCGTTCAGCGCCAGAATATTGGTCTGGAACGCGATGCTATCGATCACACCGATGATGTCCACGATCTTGCAGGAACTGTCCTTGATCGATCGCATTGTGCCGATGACCTCGCTGACGGCCCGCCTGCCGTCGCCGGCAATCTCGGACGTAGCCGTCGATAGCGCGTTCGCCTGCCGCGCGTTCTCCGCGTTGGCCGTTACCGTATCGATCAGTTCGCGCATGGATGCGGCAATCTGCTCGAGCGAAGCGGCTTGTGCCTCGGTGCGCGCAAACAGATCTGCGTTGCCCGTGGCGATCGTCGTGGCACCGTCGTTGACGAGGTCCGTGGTTTCCTGGATCTGCGACACGAGAAGCTTCAGGTTGATCTGAAGAATGCGTAACGCGTGTAGTACCTGAGCGATTTCGCCGTCGCGATGGGTTTCGATCGCATTGGACAGGTTGCCTTCGCCCATGTCGTTGATATAACGATTCAGTTGCGCCAGCGGATTCGTGATTCCGCGCTGCAGCAGGGCAGGTGAAATCAGGCAGAGGGCCATGCCGATCGCACACGATGCGAACTGCCAGACGCGAGGCGGGCCGCTGTCGAAAGCGAATGCTGCGAGGTTCGCTGCGAAGATCGAGGTGGCAAGCGCTGACAGTGCGTTCATCCGCGCGGCGAACGAGAGGTGTGTGATAGTCCGAAATACCCGAAAGACCGGGCGTTTCACGATCCGCCCTTCATTCAGCTCAAGGTCTTTGCGCCCGCCATGCATCGCCGCATATGCCTGCTCGGCTTCGCGGATCGTGTCGGGTGTTGCCTTGCATCGTATCGTGATGAACCCGACAATCTCGCGCTCCCTGAAAATCGGGGCTGCCGTCATGTGAACCCAGAAGTAGTCGCCGTTCTTCCGGCGGCCTTTGGTTACGCCAGTCCAGGTCTTGTTTCCTTTGACTGTCCGAAGGAAGTCCTCGAATACCTGACTGGGTGTTTCCCCATCGGCCAGGATGCTTTGCGGCGCGCCAAGCACTTCGTCCTCGGTGTATCCGCTGACCTCGACAAAATCCCGATTGACGTAGGTAATCTTGCCCTCGAGATCGCCTTTTGAAATCATTGCAACGGATTCATCGAGCACGTATTCAACGTCGGTGGCGCTCCGCTCTGGCCGCATCGTTGCCTGTCTCCTGTTCTTTATTGTTTGCCGCCGTCCTCGATGACGCTTTCGAGTGTATCGGTGTCAGCGTGTACGAGGGTGTTCCTGCTACGGTTCAAGCCGGTCGAGACTGAATCTGTTCCTCGAATGCCTCTGCCACCTGATACAGATAGCCGGCCGGCTGCAGCAGCAACCGGGTGGCCACCGCTCGAACGTGATTGCGTTGCGCCTCGTCGGTCAGATATTCCACCGGCGACTTGCCGTCGACACGCGCGAGCAGCAACGCAGGCAACAATTCAGCGGTTCGTGCTTCGAGCGTTGCGCGCAGTTCCCAGTCTGCTTCGTCGAAATAGGCTTCCGTCAGCGCCTTGAACGAAGCGATCAGCGCTTCCCGCTGACCAGGACGAACCAGACATTTGAGCAGCAGATGGTTCAGGCAGAATGCGAGGTCGAAGGCCGGGTCGCCAAACCACGCGCATTCGGCATCGAGCAATACCGGTCCTTTGGGACCGACAAGAATGTTCTTGGGACTCACGTCGCCGTGTACGAGCGCAGTTCTTATGCTCGCTGTTCGCTGCGCCAGATACTGGAGCCTCGATTCGAGTGCTGGGTGACGTTTCGATGCGGCGATCAGATACGGATCGAGACGCAGTGCCTGAAAGTTATCGAGCGTGTCGAACCTCTCCCGCAGTTCGCCATTGTCGGCACTGACCGCGTGCAGGCGGCCTACGAGCCGTCCGACAGCGCGGGCTGTCTGGGGCTCGACCTGGCCATCCATCAATTGCTGCTTCCAGACGGGATGCGCGTCCGGCGCAAGAAACGACATCGCGAACACGCCGAGCTTCGCGTCGTGTGCGAGAGGGGTCGGCACGTTGTCGGGACAGTGCTGTGCAGCAAACTCCATCCAGGCCCATTCATCGGCGTTGCGTGACACGGGTGCTTCCCAGCATGCCGATACCTTGAGTGTGGACAGGGCGCGCTTGACGCATAGTGAGCGCGTCGCGAGATCGACACGCCATATGTCGGACGACACGCCACCAGTGAGAGGGTGCCAGCTGGCTGCCTCATCCTTGCGCGCGAGACCGTGCTCGACGAGAAACGCATTGAGCTGCGGGTCAGGGCTATTCGATTGCATCATCATGAGTTGTTGGGAGTAGGGCGGTTGAAAGCGGTTACGCTGGCGACAGATTGCATGGGTTGTGTGGTGCTTCGCCGCGTAGTACCCGCACCACCTCCTCAGCCGCTCGTCTACGAAGCTCCAGCAACGATGCGTCAGACGAAAACGCGACATGGGGCGTCAACATGGCGCCGCGCTCGCGCAGCAATTCGCCCGGTACGACTGGCTCGGATTCGAGTACGTCCAGCGCTGCCGCTGACAGTTGACCGTTCTGTAGCGCTTGGATAACGGCGTCGGTATCAACGATGCCGCCACGGCTCACATTGATCAACAGGCTGCCGCGCCGCATGCGCGCAATTCGCTCGCGGTTGATCAGATGCCGGGTGCCGTTGGTGAGTGGAGCGTGCACGATCACGATGTCGCTATTCGTCAGGAGTTCATCGAGTTCAACGGCTTGCACGCCCGCTACGTCATCGCGCAGAAATGGATCATGAGCGAGCAGTTGGCAGCCGAAGGCGCCAAGCTTGCGGGCCGTTGCGCGGGCAATGCGACCGAAACCGACGAGTCCGCAAGTGAGTGCGCCTAACCGACGCAGTCTGGCATCGGCGGGAGACCAGTGCCCAGCGCGGACCTCCCGATCGAAAAGGACCAGTCCGCGTGTCCATGCGAGCGCAAATCCGACGGCGTGATCGGAGACTTCTTCGACACAGTAGTCCGGCACGTTCGTGACGAGAATGCCGCGCGCGGTGGCAGCGTCCACAGCGATGTTGTCCAGCCCCACGCCAAGCCTTGCAACGATCTGCAGCCGCGCAGAGGCCTCGACGGCGTTGGCCGACACGGGTGCCCAGCAGGTGAGGATTGCAGACGGGCGGTGTTCTCGCACCATCGCTTCGATTTCAGACGCGGGCAGCGGAGCGGCCGGTCCGCTTACCAGCTGCATGCCGGCGGATTCGACGATATCTCGCTCGACGCTGTCGTCGGGCCACGCATAGTCGGTCAGGAAAACGGTATCGCTCATGGGAATTGAACCTGATGTTGGTTGGACATGCGACTGACTGCAGCCGTTCGCGTCGGCAAAAAACAGGGGCGCCCACGAACAAACCGCTCGAAGTTTGCAATAACGTTAGCACGACATGTTAAAGATTCCAAGCAGGCAATTGTGCGGGAGAGCGGCCTTGCATATGAAGAATTTGCGTGTAAACCCTTTGAAAAGGCGCTCGAAAACCCGATTGACACATAAAAAAACCGCAACTAGACTCCGCTCATCAGTGCTAACGTTAGCGCTGAAGTTGGAAAAATTTGCACATGACGTGAATTGCCTGCTGGGGAGCTCCAGCCAATCAACAGCGAACGATTAGTACGACAACGACGAAAGGAAACAGCGACGTGCCAAAAAATTCCATGTTTGAAATCATGTGACGTGGCTGTGCGGCGCTCGATGCCGCTCCTTGAAGGTGTAGCACCCCGGAAAACAACCTAAATATCACGACTGGCAGGAGACAAACGAATGAAGAGGCTTCTTGTACCCGCAATTTGCGGCTGCATAGGTGTAGCAGCACATGCACAGAGTTCCGTCACGCTCTATGGGCTGATCGACAATGGCGTGTCGTACGTCAGCAATCAGCGCACGGCAAGCGGCGCGGGTCACAGCAATGTCTTTGCTTCGTCGGGAAACATCGTTGGCAACCGGTGGGGGGTGACGGGTAGCGAGGATCTGGGCGGTGGCCTGCAAGCGATCTTCAAACTCGAAAACGGCTTTACGGGAACCAACGGAGGTCTTCAGCAGGGGGGGCGCCTGTTCGGCAGGCAAGCGTGGGTTGGCATGTCGAGTACCTACGGCGCGGTCACGCTTGGCCGTCAATATGACTCGGGGGTGGACTATCTTGCTCCGAGAAGTCTCGCGCAGAGCTTCGTTGGCGGTCTCGAATTCATGCATCCGATGGACAACGATAACTTCGGCGACTTCTTCAGACTCGACAATGCCGTCAAATACGCGAGCCCCGATATCAACGGGTTGAAGTTCGGCGGGTTGTACGCGTTCTCGAACAAGGCGGGCGATTTTGCGGACAATCGCGCGTTCAGTGCGGGGGCGACCTACAACCACGGCCCTTTCACCCTGAGCGCAGCGTATATGCGCATCGACAACCCGGGAGATGGTGCAACCGGAGCACTCGACGGTTCATCGACTTCGGGCGATGCGACGTTTCACGCGGCACGCCAGCAGGTGTGGGGTGTCGGCGCCGCGTATGTGATCGGTCCGGCGACGTTGGGGCTGGTGTGGAGTCACTCGCGCTTTGACGATACGACAGCCGTGTATCGCGGCAGCACGCTTGCGCCGGCGCCCACCGGATCGCCCACCGACCTGAGCTTCGACAACTACGAAGCGAACATTCGCTATCTGCTTACCCCGGCGTGGGTGGTGGCGGCATCGTACACATTTACGGATGGATCGTATTCGAATGCGTCCATGCACGCGAAGCCGCGCTGGAACCAGTTCAACCTGATGACATCCTACTCACTGTCCAAACGTACCGATGTCTATCTGATGGCTGAATATCAGCATGTGACAGGGGCGGCGGGAACGATTTTCAGTGGCGCGTTCATTGGTGGCAGCGGCGGCCCTTCGTCGACCAGCAAACAGTTCCTCACAAGCGCGGGGTTGCGCGTGAAGTTCTGAGTGCTGCGCTGCGGGCGGGTGGCTTCCTCGAATGGGCTACCCGTCGCGGACACCCCCCCAGCAGAACCACCTGACGCAAGCACGGTCACTCAAGCCCCATTGGTTTCCGGTACTGCTCTGCCTGAGTGGTGATCCAGTCGCGAAACACCTTCAACGCCGCGTTGTCGGCCTTGCGCTCGGGATAGATGAGGTAGTAGGCCTGATTGCTCAGATGCTCGTGGGCCGCCGCCTGGATCAACACGCCGCGCTGCAGTTCGTCTTCGATAAGCAGGCGAGGGATGAGGGCGATCCCAATACCGTGAATCGCTGCTTCGGCGAGCATCGAAAACAGTTCGAACCTCGGACCCGACATATCTCCTTCGACCTGCATGTTGTGCGAAGCAAACCAGTCACGCCACGCATATGGACGCGTGCTCTGTTGCAGGAGCGGGTAACGCCGCCAGTCCGCCGTTGCGAGCCTGGTGCGTGGTGCAAGCAGTTTTGGGCTGCATACGGCGATCAGCCTTTCGCGCATCAGGAAGGTGCCTTCCGTTCCTGGCCATATCGCTGCTCCAGCGTGAATCGCCGCGTCGAAATCTGTGTCGTCGAACAGGAACGGGCGCGTGCGAACCGTGAGATTGACGGTAACGTCCGGATACTCGCCGATGAAGTCGGGTATTCGGGGTAACAGCCACTTTGTCGCGAACGTCGGGACGACAGCCAGTTCGAGCGAACCGCCATGGCCGCCCTTGGCCATGAGCTCCAGTGTGTCCCTCTCCACGTCATCCAGGCGCGACGCAACCTTGCGGCTATAGACAACTCCGGCCTCGGTGAGGCTGACTCCGCGCCGGTCGCGTCGAAACAGTTTCACACCCAGGAATTCCTCCAGCGAGCCGATCTGACGGCATATCGCGCTTTGTGTCACGGCCAGTTCGTCTGCCGCCTTGGTGAAACTCTGATGGCGAGCGGCCGTCTCGAATGCAGATAGCGCTGCCGTCGAAGGAATTTTTCTGCGCATGCTTGTGACTCGCATTGTCGTGGATTGACGTGTGCGATTTTCGCACAGGTCAGTGCGAACAAATCGTTTGAGACCCTGGAAAAGTGGCTGTAAATTCACTTCATGCCAATTTTATTTTGAGTATGAAATGAGCGTACAGCACAAATCGCCGTCGTTTAAGTGGGACGATCCACTGCTGCTGGATCAGCAGCTGACGGAGGAGGAGCGCCTTGTGCGCGAATCGGCCCATGCGTATTGTCAGGAACGGCTCGCACCGCGTGTGCTCGATGCCTTTCGTCGTGAACATACGGACGCCGACATCTTCCGCGAGATGGGCGAGCTTGGACTGCTGGGCGCGACGATTCCCGAAACCTACGGTGGCGCTGGTCTCAACTATGTTTGCTATGGGCTCGTCGCGCGCGAAGTGGAGCGGGTCGATTCCGGCTACCGCTCGATGATGAGCGTGCAGTCGTCGCTCGTCATGGTGCCCATCAACGAGTTCGGCAGTGAAGCCACCCGGCAGAAGTATCTACCCAGGCTGGCGAGAGGCGAATGGATCGGATGCTTCGGCTTGACCGAGCCGAATCACGGTTCCGATCCAGGCAGCATGATCACACGTGCAAAGAAGGTCGACGGTGGCTATCTGCTGACGGGCAGCAAGATGTGGATCACGAACAGTCCCATCGCCGATGTGTTCGTCGTCTGGGCCAAGGACGACGAAGGCGCGATCCGGGGATTTGTGCTCGAGAAGGGATGGAAGGGACTTTCGGCACCTGCGATCCACGGCAAGGTCGGCTTGCGTGCGTCGATTACCGGTGAGATTGTGATGGATGATGTGTTCTGCCCGGAAGAGAATGCGTTCCCGGACATCCGTGGTTTGAAGGGCCCGTTCACCTGCCTGAACAGTGCACGCTATGGGATCGCCTGGGGCGCGTTGGGCGCGGCTGAAGACTGCTGGCATCGCGCGCGCCAGTACGTTCTCGATCGCAAGCAGTTCGGCAAGCCGCTCGCGGCGAACCAGTTGATCCAGAAGAAGCTGGCCGACATGCAGACGGAAATCACGCTTGGTCTACAGGGGTGTTTGCGCCTTGGTCGCATGAAGGATGAGGGCACGGCCGCCGTCGAGATCACGTCGATCATGAAACGCAACTCATGTGGCAAAGCGCTCGATATCGCCCGTGTTGCGCGCGACATGCTGGGCGGCAACGGGATCAGTGACGAATTTGGTGTTGCACGGCATCTGGTGAACCTGGAGGTGGTCAATACATACGAGGGTACGCACGACGTCCACGCGCTCATTCTCGGCCGCGCCATCACCGGCATTGCAGCGTTCTGATCCGCCATGAACGGGATACCGAATCAAGGGGCGCTCGACGGGCTGCGCGTACTCGATCTTTCTCGCGTGCTGGCCGGCCCATGGGCGAGCCAGTTGCTGGCCGATCTCGGCGCTGACGTGGTCAAGGTCGAACGACCGGGCACGGGCGACGATACGCGTGCCTGGGGGCCGCCCTGGCTGAGCGATGAAGACGGCGAGCCGACTGGCGAGTCCGCTTACTATCTCTGCGCCAATCGCAACAAGCGGTCGGTGACGATCGACCTGAGTGAACCGGATGGACAACGGCTCGTGAAGGAACTCGCCAGCAAGGCAGACGTGGTGATCGAGAACTTCAAGGTCGGCGGACTCAGCCAATATGGTCTGGATTACGCGAGCCTCAAGGAACTGAATCCGCGCCTTGTCTACTGCTCGATAACAGGATTTGGCCAGACGGGACCCTATGCCGCACGTGCCGGTTACGACTTTCTGATCCAGGGCATGGGCGGGCTGATGAGCCTCACAGGCCGTGCGGATGGCACGGAAGGGGAAGGCCCGTTGAAGGTGGGCGTCGCGCTGACGGACATCACGACGGGACTGTATGCAACGGTGGCAATCCTTGCTGCGCTTGCGCGTCGCGAACGGTCCGGCATAGGGCAGCACATCGATCTCGCTTTGCTCGACGTGCAGATTGCCTGCCTTGCCAACCAGGCGACGAATTACATCGTGGGCGGCGTGGTGCCTCGCCGCATCGGCAACGCGCACCCGAACATCGTGCCGTACCAGGATTTTCCGACGGCCGATGGTCACATGATCATCGCGGTCGGCAACGACAGTCAGTTCACCAGTCTCTGCACGGCGCTCGGCAAACCGGAATGGGGCAAGGACGAACGCTTCGCCAGCAATCCGCGGCGCGTGAAGAACAGGAACGAGCTGATTGCGATGATTTGCGGCATCACGGTATCCCGTGCGACTGGGGATTGGATAGCCGCGATGGAAGCCGCGGGCGTGCCGTGTGGTCCGATCAACAATCTCGACCAGGTGTTCGAAGATCCGCAGGTGCAGTCGCGCAACGTGCGCATCGAGATGTCGCACCCGTTGGCGAAACACGTGGCGTTGGTTGCAAATCCGATCCGTATGTCGGAGTCGCCGGTGCAATACCGGCAGTCCCCGCCGACGTTGGGGCAGCACACGGGTGAGGTCCTTCAAGACTGGCTCGATATGGCCGCAGCCGATATCGATGAGCTGCGCCGCACGAAGCTTCTGTAGATACCAGCGCATCGGAGAACTAACCGATGCCGAACGCGCTGTGAGCGGGAGCGGCGCAGTCAGACTGGAACCTTGAGAAATGAATCCCCCCGAACTTGGCGGCTCGCGCGAGTCGATGGAATACGACGTGGTGATCGTCGGCGGCGGCCCGGCGGGGCTTGCTGCTGCGATCAGGCTCAAGCAGCGCGCCGTGGAGAAAGGCGTTGAGATCGGCGTTTGCGTGCTTGAAAAAGGTTCGGAGATCGGCGCGCATATTTTGTCGGGCGCGGTGATGGATCCGCGTGCGCTTTGTGAGCTGATTCCTGATTTGAAAGACAAGGGCGCGCCTTTGAACGTTGAAGTGACTGAGGACCGCTTTTTGTTCCTCTCGCAAACGGGCGCGAAATCGGTGCCGAACTGGGCGCTACCGGACAATTTCAAGAATCACGGCAACTATGTGATCAGTCTCGCGAACGTCACGCGCTGGCTGGGCCAGCAGGCCGAAGCGCTGGGCGTGGAGATTTTTCCGGGCTTTCCGGCCGCTGAAGTGCTGTACAACGAAGATGACTCGGTCAAAGGCGTCGCGACGGGCAATCTCGGCATCGGCAAGGACGGCGAGCCGACCGAAAACTTCCAGCCCGGCATGGAACTGCACGCAAAGTACACGCTGTTCTGCGAAGGCGCGCGTGGGCATCTCGGCCGGCAACTGTCGGACAAATTCAAGCTGCGCGACGGCGCCGATCCGCAGGTCTACGGCATCGGCATCAAGGAACTGTGGGAAATCGATCCGGCGAAGCACAAGCCGGGTCTGGTGATCCACACGGCCGGCTGGCCGCTCGATACGCGGACTTACGGCGGCTCGTTCCTCTATCACATCGACAATAACCAGGTGATGGTGGGCTTTGTCGTCGGCCTCGGTTATTCGAATCCGTATCTGTCGCCGTTCGAAGAGTTCCAGCGCTACAAGACGCACCCATCGATTCGTGCATTCCTTGAAGGCGGCAAGCGCGTGTCGTATGGCGCGCGGGCGATTACGGCGGGCGGCCTGATGTCGCTGCCGAAGCTCGCTTTCCCGGGCGGTGCACTGGTTGGTGACGACGCAGGCTTCCTGAACGCGTCGCGGATCAAGGGTTCGCATGCTGCAATCAAGACAGGCATGCTCGCCGCCGACGCCGCGTTCGATGCCGTACAGGCTGGCCGCCACAACGACGAACTCAGTGCGTATCCCGAGTCGTTCAAGACTTCGTGGCTGCACACCGAACTCTATCGCGCACGCAACTTCAAGCAGTGGATGAGCAAGGGCCTGTATCTCGGCACGTTGATGGTCGGCATCGAACAGAAGCTGCTGGGCGGCAACGTGCCGTGGACGCTGCATCACCAGCATTGGGATCACGAGATGCTGAAACCGGCATCGCAGTGCACGCCAATCGAGTATCCGAAGCCGGATGGCAAGCTCACGTTCGACCGTCTCTCGTCGGTGTTCATCTCGAACACGAATCACGAAGAGAATCAGCCTGCGCATTTGACACTCAAAGACCCAACGGTGCCGGTGAAGGTCAACCTGCAAACCTATGCAGGCCCGGAAAGCCGTTACTGCCCCGCAGCTGTCTACGAGTTCGTGAAGAACGACGACGGTAGCGAGCGCCTCGTCATCAACGCGCAAAACTGCGTCCACTGCAAGACCTGCGATATCAAGGACCCGACGCAGAACATCGTGTGGGTGACGCCCGAAGGCGGCGGCGGTCCGAACTATCCGAACATGTGATTGAAGGGGAGATATGCAAACGATCGGAATTGTAGGTGCCGGACAGATGGGAAGTGGCATCGCGTTGGTTTGTGCAACAGCCGGCCTCAACGTGATCCTCAACGATCTCGACGAGCGCGCGGTGGAACGCGGCATCGAAGGCATTTCGGCCAATCTTGGGCGGATGGTGTCGAAGGGAAAAGCGACTTCGGACGAAGCGACGGGAGCGTTGGAGCGGATCAAGGGATGCGCAGTGCTGACTGAACTCGTCGAATGCGATCTTGCGATCGAAGCCGCGACCGAGAACATTCAGGTCAAGGAGGAGCTTCTGAGGAAGCTGGATGCCATCGTCCAGCCAGGCGCGATCATCGCGACCAACACTTCGTCGGTATCCGTCACGAGACTCGGTGCGACGCTCGCTGACCCGCGTCGCTTCATCGGGATGCACTTCTTTAATCCCGTTCCCGTAATGGCACTGGTCGAAGTCATCCGTGGGCTGCAGACCAGCGATGCCACGTTCGATACGACTATTGCCCTTGCGAAGCGCATCGGGAAGAGCACGATCTGCGTGAAGAATTCACCGGGCTTCGTCGTCAATCGCATCCTGATACCGATGATCAATGAGGCAGTGTTCGTCCTGCAGGAAGGTCTTGCTGGCGCCGCAGAGATTGATGAGGGCATGAAGCTCGGCGCAAATCATCCGATCGGACCGCTGGCGCTGGCGGACCTTATCGGGCTCGATACGACGCTCGCGATCATGAACGTGCTGTACCGGGATTTCAACGAGCCGAAGTATCGCCCGGCGCCGTTGCTCAAGGAAATGGTGGACGCGGGTTACCTCGGGCGAAAGAGCGGGCAGGGTTTTCACACCTACTAACCACTGCTCGATGCGAACTCGGGTCCAATAGACGTGGAGTGTCCGGCGGCGGGCTCCCTTTCGATACATCGAATTACGTCGAGCAGATCTCGGCGGAGACGATCGTTTAATGTTGAGGATGAGATATCTTGAAGATCATCGTTCCTGTCAAGAGAGTAGTTGACTACAACGTGAAGGTCCGCGTGAAGTCGGACAACACGGGTGTCGACATTGCGAATGTGAAGATGTCGATGAATCCGTTCGACGAAATCGCCGTCGAAGAAGCTGTGCGTCTGCGCGAAGCGGGCGTGGCGACGGAAGTGATCGCCGTGTCGGCGGGCGTGACGCAATGTCAGGAAACGCTGCGCACGGCGCTGGCGATCGGCGCGGACCGCGCGATCCTGATCGAATCGGGTGAAGACCTGCAGCCGCTGGCTGTGGCGAAGCTGCTCAAGGCGCTGGTCGACAAGGAACAGCCTCAACTGGTGATTCTCGGCAAGCAGGCCATTGACGACGATTCCAACCAGACGGGCCAGATGCTCGCTGCGCTGGCCAATCTGCCGCAGGCGACGTTTGCATCGAAGGTTGTGGTGGCGGATGGCAAGGCGACGGTGTCGCGTGAAGTCGATGGTGGTGCGGAAACGTTGTCGCTGACATTGCCCGCAGTCATCACGACCGATCTGCGCCTGAACGAGCCGCGCTACGTGACGCTGCCGAACATCATGAAGGCGAAGAAGAAACCGCTCGAAATCGTGAAGCCCGAAGACCTGGGCGTCGATGTGACGCCGCGTCTGAAGACGCTGAAAGTCAGCGAACCGCCGAAGCGCTCGGCTGGTGTGAAGGTGGCCGATGTGAAGACGCTGGTCGAGAAGCTGAAGACCGAAGCCAAAGTGCTTTGATCGACGGACACGCGGAGACGAATAAATGACGATTCTGGTAATTGCTGAACACGACAACGCGGCGCTGAAGGCAGCGACGCTCAATACGGTTGCTGCCGCGCAGAAGATTGGCAGCGACGTTCATGTGCTGGTTGCAGGCCACAACGCGCAAGGCGCGGCTGATGCCGCTGCGAAGGTGGCGGGCGTGGCGAAGGTGCTGCTCGCTGACGCGCCGCAACTGGCAGCAGGCCTCGCGGAAAACGTCGAGGCAACGGTGCTGAACATCGCGAAGGATTACTCGCACATCCTCGCGCCGGCTACGGCTTACGGCAAGAACATCGCGCCGCGCATCGCGGCGAAGCTCGACGTCGCGCAGATCAGCGAGATTACGGCTGTGGTCAGCGCCGATACGTTCGAGCGCCCGATCTACGCAGGTAACGCAATCGCTACGGTTCAATCTGAAGACCCGATCAAGGTCATCACAGTGCGTGCAACAGGCTTCGATCCCGGCGCAGCAGAAGGTGGTAGCGCATCCATCGAGAAGATCGACGCAGCGGCTGACGCAGGCATCTCGCAGTTCGTGAGCCGTGAAGTGACGAAGCTGGATCGTCCGGAACTGACGTCGGCGAACGTCATCGTGTCGGGCGGTCGTGGTCTGGGCAGCGGCGAGAACTACACGAAAGTGCTGGAGCCGCTGGCCGACAAACTCGGCGCGGCCATGGGCGCATCGCGCGCAGCCGTCGATGCTGGCTACGTGCCGAACGACTATCAGGTCGGTCAAACCGGCAAGATCGTTGCGCCACAGCTTTACATCGCGGTCGGCATCTCCGGCGCGATCCAGCATCTCGCCGGCATGAAGGACTCGAAGGTGATCGTCGCGATCAACAAGGACGAAGAAGCGCCGATCTTCAGCGTCGCGGATTACGGTCTGGTCGGCGATCTGTTCACACTAGTGCCCGAGCTCGTCGACCAGCTTACTGAGGCTCATCCTTAGATGCATCAGTGAATCTGCCAGCACGACCACCGGGCATGACGGCCCATCAAACCGTGGCTCCACGCATCGAAGCGCGCGTTGATGTCTTCGCCACGGGCCCAGGCTTACGTGTAGTGCCGCGCAAGATGAGTGTCGCGGGCGAGATCGACGTGTACGGGGAAGCGCTGGCCGAATTCTGGCGGATGTGATGGACAAACCAGAGCCCGCAGGCAGTGGCAAGGTCGTGTACGGGCAGCCCGACCGTGGTGAGTCCCGGTCCCCACCACCGGAACCCAAGTTCGTCGCCGAACCCGACGACCGACAGGTCATCGGGAACCCGCACGCCTTGGGCCGTCAGTTCTTCCAGGATGCCCTGGGTCATCTGGACCGAACCGGCGACGATCGCCGTCGGACGCTTGGGCAGCGATAGCAGCTCCCGGGTCGCGCTGCGGCCGAAGTCGGCCTCGCTGGGCGCGCCAAGTTGCACGAGGGCGGGGTCCACGGATTCACCGCCGGGGAGCGCCTTGTGATAACCCTTCAGCCGTGCCGAACCGGTAGGCAGCTCGTCGGTGCCGCCGATGTAGCCGATCCGGCGATGACCTAGCTGCACGAGATGACTGGTCGCCTCGAAGATCGCCTGCGTATCGTCGATGCCGAACCATTGGTCACCGATCGTAGGATGTCTGCGCAGCAGTTGCACGTGCGGCGATAGCTTGAGCAACCGGACCGTTTCCCGGTGGGGCTTTGCGGTCGGCACGATGATGATCCCCGCGACGTTCGCGCTGGCGAGTTCACGTACGTTGTGTAATTCGACCATCCGGTCATCGTCGGTTTCCGACAGCGCCAACTGATATCCGGCTCCCTGCAGGCACTTCGACAGCGCATGGGCGATAGTCGCGTAGAAGCCGTTCCTGATGTCCGGCAGGACAAAGCCGACGAGGTTGCTCGAGACGCCGCGCATCATCCGCGCAGCCAGATTGGCCACGTAACCCATTTCATCTGCCACTTGAATCACCTTCTGTTTCGTGGCTGCGCTGATTCGTGGGTCGTCGGCGAGCGCCCGTCCTACCGTCGAGGGCGAAACCTGCAGGCGAGCAGCGATGTCTTTGATCGTGATCATAAGATGTCCATGGAAGGCTTTTTTATAACGATAGCACAACGTTTGCGTCCTACCGACCAAACCCCCGCCTCGCTTTGCTGGCCGCACACTGCGACGCGACTTCGCTCGGCCTTCCGGAACTCATGGCAATCCTGTCGCGCTGAATCAAAGGCCGAATCAATGGAATGATCAGTCAATTTCCACCGAATATTTCTGCCCTTGAATGCTAACGTGAGCGCCTGCCGAATAGATATATTTATTTGACGATCGTAGAAAGCGACACTATCATCGTGCTAACGTTAGCGCAGTAAGAGCGAGGCAGTACGTGAACACCGGCAGCGGCCATCGTCGAAGTCGTGTCGCCATTGGCTTTCTTTACTTGAGCAGAGATGGCGTAGGTGGATTCGCACCGGGTGCCCGTCGAACGCAAGTGATCGATTGGGCTGCTTGTGAAGAGGAGATGGACGCGATGTTTGAAGAAGGGTCCTTGCGGTTTCATGTCGAAAAGTGGTTCGGGCGAACAGCTATTTCGTCATTGGAAGTCAGCCGCGTCTGGCCTGAGAGGCTGGGACGAAGCCGATGTGTCCGGGTCGTGTCGTCGAATTCGCGCAGCACCGTGACGATCTTTTTCTTCCAGCACGGCGACGGTAGATGGAGTGTCTCGCCACCCGATATCAGACGCGCAACGTTGGCGATTTCAAACCGCTAGCGCCATGTGCGGTAGCCCCTGGCAACGCAGCACTGAACCACGACTAAACAAATGCAATACATGGAGACACCACAATGAATGCACCTCGACATGACGTCCGCCGCGAGCGCAGGACACTCGCGCTTCTCGGCATCGGGTTTGGACTGGTGGGCTTCGATCGATGGCTGCTGGCTCCGCTTTTTCCACACATCATGCGCGAGCTCGGGCTGAACTATTCGCAGTTGGGCAGCCTCGTGGGCATACTGGGCGTTGCGTGGGGCCTTTGGTCGATCGCGATGGGTCCGCTTGCAGACCGCATCGGTCGAAAGAAGATCCTGGTGACGACGATGATCGCTTTCTCGCTGCTGTCCAGCCTTTCCGGATTGGCAACGGGCTTTATCAGCCTGCTGCTATTGCGGGCGGCAATGGGCGTTGCCGAAGGCGCATTTACGCCAGCGAGTATCGCAGCGAACAGTGAGGCTTCGCTGCCGGCGCGTCGCGGACTGAATCAGGGGATTCAGATCAGCATGATTCCTTTGATGGGTCTCGGCTTTGCGCCTATCGTCGCCACACAGTTGCTTCAGGTCGTTCCGAACTGGCACTGGGTGTTCACGCTGTCGGCGGTTCCCGGATTGATCGTTGCAGCGCTTATCTGGCGCTACGTGCGTGATCAGGTTACGTCGACGGTACGCATGTCGCACGAACCTGTCGAACGGCCGCGCTGGACTGCGCTCTTTGCCAACCGGAACGTCACCGTCGCGACGATCGCAATTCTGTGCGCGATGAGCGGGATCTTCGTCATAGGCGCGATGGTCCCGACGTACCTGGTTTCTGTCGTCCATCTCGACATGCGAAGCATGGGATTCGTCGCCTCGGCAGTGGGATTTGGCGGATTCATTGGGTGCTTTGCGCTGGCCGGCTTGTCGGACTTCATCGGTCGCCGGCCAACGGCCTTGATCGGATTCGTCTGTGCGGCCGCTCTTTTGTATCTGTTCTCGTGCACGGGTCCCAATCCCGTCTTGCTGTTCGTTTTGCTGTTTGGTGTCGCAATGTTCTCGATGGGTCTGTTGAGTCTGCTCAGCGGTCCCGTCGCGACGGAAGCTGCTCCCGTCGGACTCATCGCGTCGACGATCGGATTCGTGTCGGGCGTGGGCGAGACGTTTGGCGGCGGTGTCGCCCCCGTCATCGCAGGATTCATTGCGCAGCATTTTGGTCTTGCACGTACGCTTGATTTCGCGCTTTACAGCCTGGCCGCAGGTGCAGTGGTCGCGTTCTTCCTCATCGAAACGGCACCGCGCAAGCGCCGTGACGGGAATGCACAGACGCAGCCTGCGCAGGACAGTATCGGAGTCGTCATCGCACGTAACGGTGACGCATGATTCGCCCCAGCGAAACGACCACTGCCATGCTTCCCGTCCTTGTCAATGTTTCAATTGCTCAATGCATTCCGTTTCCCGCGTTGTCGATCGGCACGCATGCACTCGCGTTAGCCCATTGGGCGCATGTTGGCTTGCGCGGGACGGGGTGTATCGATACCTTCTTGCGCGAGTGGGAGGCAAACGCACCCTCGCTCAAGCAGATCTGCGCTGACCCCGCGACCACCGACGCGATCGTAAAACTTGGCGTGCCGCTCTCGAACTTTCGAGTGCATTCCCCAGTAGCGCCCAGGCAGGTCTATTGCACGATCGGCAACTACCGCGACCAGCTTCTGCAAGCTGCTCTCGATGCCGACGATGGACCGGACGGTCCGGGCGCTGCCGCACGCCGCGAAGCGGCGCTGAATTCCATTGAAGCGCGATGTCGCAATGGCGCGCCATACATCTGCCTCAAAGGTGCAGCGTGCGTGTCAGGACCTCACGATCCCCTGGCTATCTCGCGCGATATCGAGACGCTCGACTGGGAAGTGGAGATCGGTGTCGTGATCGGTAAACGCGCAGCGCATGTCCGGGTTGAAGATGCGCTCGATTGCATCGCGGGCTATTGCATCGTCAACGACATCACATTGCGCGATCGCGTATTTCGTCGGGATACGCCAGCGATGGGGACGGACTGGCTGCAATCGAAATCACGTCCGGGCTGGCTCCCTGCCGGGCCCTGGATGGTTCCCGCATGGAATGTCGTCGACGTGACGCAACTCCGGTTATGGCTTCGTCTGAACGGGTCCTTGATGCAGGACGGCCTTGTCAGCGACATGCTCTTCAGCATTGGCGAGCAGATTGCCTGTCTTTCGAACTCGACACGGCTGGAGCCCGGCGACCTGATATGCACTGGCACGCCGGCCGGCATTGGCAGCCACTATGGGCGTTACTTACGTCCGGGTGATGTTGTCGAAGCAGGTATCGAAGGTCTTGGTTCCCAGCGTGTGATGTGCATCGGGCAGTCAAACGCTTGATCAACGCGTAGCCGAGTAAAACAGGTCTGGTGTCCTTCCAGGCCTGGAACTCTGTAGTTTGTTGAAACCTACAACATACATTTCATAGAGGAGATCACCATGCGGAAAGGTTCACGACATTGGGTCGCGGCGTTGCTGATATCGGCGGTGCCGCTCGTCGCGGAAGCACAGGGGGAGATGGCGAGTGCGCCAGCGCAGTCGAAGCCGGATACAGCGACGGCGTCGGCGAGCAGAGCCGATAGCAAGGCACAGAAGCAGGCGCTCAAGGAGCAACAAAAGGCTGAGAGAAAGCAGGCACGTCAAGTCAGGAATGCCGAACTGAAGAACCTCGAGCGAAACGGTTATGGGCCGCAGGCAGCGCCTGACCAGTATCCCGAGAACCTTCTTAATGCTGAGCGCAAGTCCGCCCCTCAGAAAGCGATCCCCGCGGGGCCAGCATCTTCGAACTGATCATCTCTGGCAGCATCACTTCGTAATAGATCCAACATGCCTACATCGGCGGACCTTGAGGCAAGCGCCTGTCCGCTCGCCGCCAAAAGGCTCCGCTTAGCCCCGGCGAAATAAACCATCAAGGAGTTGAAATGGAAAGGAGACAATACACGTCGATCGCGAAGGTTCTCCACTGGACGATGGCCGTAGTGATCATCTGTGCATGGATTGCGGGGTATTACTCCAGCACACTGAGCTTGCCGCAGAAAATCCAGGCCGACAGCATCATGCTGCACAAGTCGATCGCGACGATCACGCTATTTCTGCTGGCAGCGCGGATTCCCTGGCGGCTCATTCACGGCGCGCCGGAGGCGTCGTGCGGCGTTCCCTCGCTAGAGCGCGCAGCAGCGCGTTTTGGGCACTTGCTCCTGTATATCTGCATGCTTGTGCTGCCAGTTTCGGGGTGGCTTTGGAGTTCGGCGGCAGGATTCAAGATTCCGGTTGCCGGCCTTTTCTTCTTGCCGCCGCTGATGGACAAGACGCCTGCGCTCGCACCTATCTTCAAACAGATGCACATCTACCTGGCATACACGATTGCTGTCCTGGTCTGTGGGCATGTATTCATGGCGTTGAAGCACTACTTCGTCGACCGCAGCGATTCCCTCGAATCGATGCTGCCGTCCTGGTGCAGTCGTCGGAGAGAGAACAGTGAGCAGAAACATCAATCGTCCACTGGCTAGATAACGGTTTCAGCAAGGTTTGTGTGAGAAACAGGCGAGCAGAAGCGGTGTAGAGATGGCGATATCCTTGCCGGTTCGGCAAGAGATTCATGCGTGGCGTAGCCGATACAACAAAGCGAGCCTGTAGCCAGACTGACTTCCGTCCCATTCGCGCGCGAGAGCGCGAATTTTTGCCCGGCGATCGCCGGGTTCTTTTTTTTTTGCGAGCAATGCATCCAATTTGCCCTTGGTCCTGGATACAGTACTAGTACCTCTTTCTTATACTTTGCGGAGTAGCGTAGGGGTCATCATTCGACGAGTGAACATGATCAGCCTTGATGTGAGCCCATCGCTCCTCAACTGCGGCATTCACGGAATCTAACGCGGCACGGGCAATATTGTCGGTCGAACTCGTCTGGATTCACGCAAAATATCAACACCGACAATGCGGAGATAGGCGTGGGCGTAAACTTCGACCTGAACGACTTGCAGGCGTTTCGAGCCGTTGTGGAACTGGGAAGCTTCCGCAAGGCCGCCGATGCGGTCAACATTTCTCAGCCGGCCTTGAGCCGCCGCATCGACAAGCTCGAGGCGGCACTTGGCGTGCGCCTCTTCGAGCGCACCACGCGCAGCGTCACGCTCACCACCGTCGGGCGCGTGTTCGCCCCGAGCGCGGAGCAACTGCTCGACGATCTCGACGTCGCGCTGCTTGGCATCCGGGATGTCTCGTCGAGCCGCCTGGGCCATGTGACGATCGCCTGTGTACCGTCGGTGGCCTACTATTTTCTGCCAAATGTCGTCGCGAGCTATCACAGCCGCTTTCCGCGCATCAGGGTCAAGCTGCTGGACTCGAGCGCGAACGAGGTGCTTGGCGCCGTCATCAGCGGCGAAGCCGATTTTGGTGTGAGCTTCATGGGCAGCCAGGAGTCCGAGGTCGAGTTCAAGGTCCTGTTGCAGGAGCGCTTCGTTGCTGCGTGCCGTCGTGACCATCCGCTCGCGCACAAGAAGCGTGTGACCTGGAACGAGCTTTACGAGCACGAGTATGTGTCCGTCGACAAGACCTCCGGCAATCGCCTGCTGCTCGATCAGGCGCTCTCCGCCGTGGCCCCGCGCGTGCCGAGCGTCTGCGAGACGCGCCACGTCACTACCATGCTCGGGCTGGTCGAAGCGGGGCTCGGCGTCGCGGCGGTGCCTTCGATGGCCATGCCCGGGCGCGATCACCCCATCCTCACGAGTGTGCCGCTGGTCGATCCCGTGGTGAAAAGGCGCGTGGGAATCGTGACGCGGCGCGGACGGCCGCTAACGCCGGCCGCGCAGGAGTTTTACCGGACGATCATTGAAATGAAGCGCGGCGTTGTCGTGAACGGCGATGTCAAGGGCAGTGGTGTGAACACGAAAGAGAAGACCAGAAGGAAGACAGCATCGTGACGTTGGCAAGGCCACTTCGGTTGCTTTACGTGCAGGTCCTGCTGGGCATGGCGCTCGGCATGAGTTTGGGCCACGTGTGGCCACAAGCCGGCGCTTCGCTCAAGCCACTCAGTGACGCGTTCGTCGGTCTGGTGCGGATGATGATCGCGCCGATCGTCTTCTGCACTATCGTCTCAGGTATCACGTCGCTCGCAAGCGGCACAACGATCGGACGCACGATCCTCAAGGCACTGGCACTCTTCTATTTCCTGACGGCCATCGCGCTCGTGATCGGCCTTGCAACCGCATACGCGCTGCGCCCCGGTGCAGGCATGCACATCGACCTGCATCATCTGGACACGAGCCTCCTCGCGCAATTTGCCGCACGCTCGCAGCCGCGCGGTGTCGAGGAGTTTGCGTTGAGCATGATTCCCGAGACGCTCGTCGGCGCATTCGTGAAGGGCGAAGTGCTGCCAGTGCTTCTGCTTTCTCTGCTCTTCGGCTTCGCGCTGAACGCGAACCCGCGTGCGGGGCGGCCGGTGCTCGAACTCATCGACGGGGTCGCCAGCATTCTCTTTCGCATTCTCGCGATGATCATGCGGCTTGCTCCCGTCGGCGCGTTCGGCGCGATGGCATTCACCGTGGGCCGCTTCGGCATCGGCTCGGTCAGCTCGCTCGGCATGCTGATGGTGTCGTTCTATCTGGCGTGCCTGCTGTTCGTCGCACTGGTCCTTGCGCCGCTCGCACGGCTGCACGGCTTCGCGCTCTGGCGATTGCTACGCTACCTGCGCGAGGAGCTCGCGATCGTTCTCGCAACCTCTTCGACGGAACCCGTCCTGCCGCGACTGATCGTGAAGCTGGAGGCACTTGGCTGCGACAAGGGGATCGTCGGCCTCGTCCTGCCCGCAGGCTACTCATTCAATCTTGACGGCACGGCGATCTATCTGACGCTCGCTTCGGTGTTCATCGCGCAGGCGTGCGACGTACCACTTACCTGGCCGCAGATTGCGACGATGCTCGCCGTCATGCTGCTCACTTCCAAGGGCGCGGCGGGCGTGTCCGGCAGCGGGCTCGTCGCGCTCGTCGCGACGTTGACCGTGATTCCGGATTTGCCCGTCGCCGGGGTGGCGCTGCTGGTGGGGATCGACCGGTTCATGTCCGAGGCGCGCGCCCTGACAAGCGTGATCAGCAATGCCTGCGCGGTAATCTTCGTTTCGCAATGGGAGGGTGCTTGCGACCGGGTGCGTCTTTTCCAGATGCTGCGCGGCCCAGCGCCGCGCGACGCGGACGACATCGACGCCCGCGCCACGAACACGCCTGGCTGACCGGCAGGCGGCTTATGGCACGCATTCCGGTTCGCCGTATCAATGCATAGTGACGGAATCGAGCCCGGTCGATTTCACTTCGGGCTGCACTTCGGGCGAAGCGAGATAGTCGAGGAGAGTTTTCGCCTCCTTCGGATGCTGTGCGCCGATGGGGATGCCGGCAGCGAAACGCGTGACGGACTGCAGGGACTCGGGAATCTTTCCGACGTACGTCGCGCCCTTGATGGGCAGCAACTCGCTCACCTGCTGGAAGCCGATTTCGTAGTCGCCGTTTGCCACCACCGACGCCACCGGAATCCGCGGGATCATTTTCGCCTTCGGCTTGACCTGATCCTCGATGCCGAGCCGCTTGAAGAGCTCACGCTCGATATAGACGCCGCTCGCGCTATCCGAGTAGGCGATCGACCTGGCGTGGAGCAGGGCTTGCCTGAGCGCCTCGACCGAGCCGATGTCGGGCTTCGCGGCGCCTTCGCGCACGACCATGCCGATGCGCGAATCCGCCAGTTCGACCCGCGATCCGGGGACGATCTTGCCTTCCTTGATCAGATCGTCGAGCGCATAACCGACCATGATCACGACGTCGGCGGGCTCGCCGCGCTCGAGGCGGTTGGGAATCGCCTCGGGTGATTTGCCCATCGAGGGCCCAAGCGCGGTGTCGAGCGTATTGCCCGTAGCGGACGCGAATCTCGGGCCGAGCAACTTATACGCGGCGGTGAAACCGCCCGAGCTCATGACGTGCAGGTCGGCGGCCTGCACGTTCGCTGCGGCGGTCGACATTGCCACGAGCGCTACGGTGCAAAGTTTCAGAAGCAGGTTTTTCATGGATGAATGCGTATCGGGTTGCGTGTTCAGGAGTATGCGGGACGAGAGCCGCATCAGTGCGCTGGCGTCAACGTCACTGCGCGGCGGCGATAGAGCGCGAACGTCGCGCACAGGGCGCAGACGGCGGCGAAGCTCATCCAGTAGCCGGGTGCGGCCTTGTCGCCGGTAATGTGAATGAGGGCGGTCGAGATCGCGGGGGTGAAGCCGCCGAACACAGCCGTCGCGAGACTGTAGGCCAGCGAGAAGCCCGCGACGCGCACTTCCACTGGCATCACTTCCGTCAACGCGACGACCATCGCGCCGTTGTAGATGCCATACATGAACGAGAGCCACAAGAGCACGAGCAGCATGTTGACAAAGCTCGGCGCGTGAGCGAGCAGCGACAGTGCCGGGTAAGCGGTCGCGATGGCGAGCGCCGTCATGGTGAACAGCAGCGGCCGGCGGCCGATCCTGTCGGAGAGCGCCCCGCCAATCGGCAGCCAGACGAAGTTCGACACGCCGACGCACAGCGTCACGAGCAGGCTGTCCGCGGTGCTCAGGTGCAGGACCGTCTTGCCGAAGGTCGGCGCGTAGATCGTGATGAGGTAGAAGCTCGTGGTGGTCATCGCCACCAGCATCACGCCGGCGACCACGACGGCCCAGTTCTGGACCAGCGTGCGGAACACCTCCTTCATGGTCGGGCGATGCTGGCGCGCCTTGACTTCTGCGTTTCCTCGAGATTGCGGCGCAGCATGAAGATGAACGGCACGATCATGCAGCCGACGAAGAACGGCGCGCGCCATCCCCATGCCGCGATGGCCGTCGCGTCCAGCCATTGATTGAGCGCGAAGCCGAGGCCTGCGGCCACGACGATCGCCACCTGCTGGCTCGCGGACTGCCAGCTCGTGAAGAAGCCCTTGCGGCCGGGCGTGGCCATCTCGGCGAGATACACGGACACACCGCCCAGCTCCGCGCCCGCGGAGAAGCCCTGCAGCAGTCGCCCGATCAGCACCAGCGCCGGTGCCAGGAGGCCGATCGTGGCATAGCCCGGCACGAATGCGATCAGGATGGTGCCGCTCGCCATGATGGAGAGTGTGACGATGAGGCCCTTGCGGCGGCCGACGTCGTCGATGTAGGCGCCAAGCACAATCGCGCCCAGCGGCCGCATCAGGAAGCCGGCGCCGAAGACCGCGAAGGTCATCATCAGCGAGGCGAATTCGCTCGCGGCGGGAAAGAAGACGTTGGCGATCTGCGTAGCGTAGAAGCCGAACAGAAAGAAGTCGAACTGCTCCAGGAAATTCCCGGCCGTCACGCGGAATACCGCAGCGGCCTTCGAACGTCCGGGCGAAAGGGTAGAGGACGAGGGGTGCATCGAGGTGTCTCCTGAAATCCTGTAAATGCGCGGTGATCCGGCGGATTGTCGTTTCGGGAATGTTCGCCCGGAACCGGCAAAACGATAAGTGCAATGTTCTGAACGATTGATGTTCACTGGTTATCAATCGATGCCGTGGCGGCGCCACGCCTTCCATTGCAGAAGCGCGTGGCGGCGGCCCTCAGGGGCCTTTCGGTCAGGCCACGAAGCGGCACTGCGAAGCGGCCGTGCGCGTGTCCATGTTGCGTCCGCGATTGAGGTGATCGTCGATTTCCGCGGCGCAGCCGAGCATGCGCGGATACAGGAAGATCGTGAATGCGGCGGTTTCGAGGTCCGCCTCGCTGAACTCCCCGCGCCGCAGCGGCTGCCATAGCATCTTCAGCAGCAGCGCGGCGATTACCGCATCGACGTTGACGCAATAGACATTGCGAGACACGCCCGCGTCGAACAGCGCTTGCACCAGCGCACGGTAGTACGCATGAAACGCGTTGTATTCGCCGCGCCCTTCATACAGATTGGCGATGAACACCTCGCGCGGATCGTGGTTCACCGGCTTGTCCTTGAAGACCGGGTGATTCACGCCCGGAAGCTTGGCGATGTCGAGGCTGCCCGCATGCTTCTGGCGCGCCTTGTATTGCGCATACCGCTCGGCGGATCGCAGTGCGAGCGCTTCGAGGTCCACGCCGTGTTTCGGGTCGGCAGGATCGTCGAGGCCGCTGTCGCGAAACGCGTCGTTGAGGAACGCGATGCCTTCGTAGCCGTTGCCTCCATGCGTATAGCCGGTGTGCGTGAGAAAGCCGGCCAGCGCCTTGTTCAGTTGCACCCGCTCGGGGCTCTCGGGGCCGTCGGCGGATACCGCGCCCTTCGCGCCCTGCGCCGAGATTGCGCCGGGTCCGTTCGTGAGCAGCAGGCCGACGAGGGTCTTGAACGCAAACAGGTCGTCCGCGGTAGGTCTGCGGTTGAGAAGCGCCGCGAAGGCGATCTCGGTCAGCGTGCGTTCGCCGAGCAACGCTTCGGCGCCGACGCCGCAGAAGCTGTCGGGGCCGTGACGCGACGCGTCTGCCGAGGCGCCGATCAGCGTGCCGAAAAGCTTCGTCCACCACGGCAGGCTCTCCGCCGTCAGACGCGAGATGCGTTTGCGCATGAGCGGGCCCCAGGCGAGGGTCGTCGTGATCGCGGCGAGTACCGCGTCCGCACGCGGATGGCCAGGGCCGCACGCCAGCCAACGAACCAACGCCGAACTCACGCCGCGCGCAGCCAGACCCGCGAGCAAAGCTTCAGCCTTCGGGTCGCTTGCTTCAGAGAAGAGCGCTTCGCTGCCGGTGGTATCGACGGCTTCGACATCGAACGTCACGTCGAATGCGTTCGTGAGCTTCGCCGCCGCGAAGCGGTCGATCATCAGCTTTGCAGCTTCGCGCGCCGCACGCTGGCGATTCGGCCCGACAATCGCCGCCGCCGCCGCGAGCACCGCGTTGGGCGCATTGCCCGCCTCGCGTGCGGCCTGCGCCGCCGCCAGTTCGGGCGTGCCGTGCAGGTTCACCGCTGCGCCGACGGCCACATTGATGAGCTTCTCGTCGTTTGTTCCACCGAACTCGTGCAACAGCGCGAGGCAGACGTTCGCTTCGAGCGAACGCGTCGCCGCTTCTAGCATCGATGCGCCGTGCAGGCTGCTCACCTGCGTTTTCGCGTCCATCTGCGAGGCGCCCGAGGCGTCCTTCAGCGTCTGGCGCGGCGGGATCGCGCCGATCTGGCCGTTCACCCGCGCCACCTGCTCGTTGTAGGGCGCGACCGCTTCCACCACCGGAAGGGCGAGTTCGTCGGGCAGTTCAAGCCCTTGGTCCGAGCCGAACCACGGTTTGAGCGCGAGGCTGCCCTCTGGTTCGAAGTCGGGCATCGTCGCGTTGGCGCGCATCACTGCCGTGAGCGCGGCGGGAATGTGCGCGATGTTCGTCACCACCGCGCCCCTGGCCGAGCAGCACGGATCGTCCGGTGTAAAGAGCCGCTCGACGCCGAACTTCTCCATGAACCAGCGCTCCTTGGCAAGCGCATCGTCGGCGCCGCCCGCCATCGCGCCCGCATGTCCGACCGCGCGCGTAAGGCGGCTCTTCCAGCGGCCCACCACGCACGCGACCACCGGCTTGGTGAACGTGGCGTCGGCCTCGTAGTAGCCGCCCGGCTCGCAGTACAACACGGCAGCCTTGCTGCGCGCGTCGTTGGCGAGAGCGAACGCGAACTCCGGCGCGGCGTAGTGGATGTAGACATCCTTGCCGCTGGAAATGACGGTTGACGTACCCCAGCCGCTCATCCGGAGATACTGCGCGATGGTGGTGCTGAAGCCGCCTGAGTTCGAAAAGATTGCGATCGAGCCCCGGCGCAATGTCGCAGCGGGATCGTCGCCGCCGAGCGCGCCGCCGATGCGCACGCTCTGCCACGAGTCCGCGACACCCAGCCCGTTCGCGCCGAAGATGTCAATGCCCGCCTGCTGGCCCATCGCCCGGATCTCACGAGCGTCGTGCACGGCGATCTTCTCCGTGATGATGAAGATCTTGCGCAGATCGGGATTCACGCGGATCAACTCGGCCACACCGTCGCGCGCAGCCGACGGCGGCAGGTACACGACGCCGCAATTGAAACGGTGCCCGGCTTCGAGGCCTTCGCGCACGTTGTTGTAGACCGGGATGTCGCCGGAGGGCGTCGCGAGCACCTGGCCGCCTTTGCCCGGCGCGGTGCCGAACACGATATTCCCGCCGGAGAACGCATGGCTTACGGGTGTCACATCCGACGATTCACCACCGAGGATATTGAGCACGCACACGCGGTCCTCGCGCGTGGCGATCTGCGCGAGCGACTGGATGCCGACGAAATACTTGAAATGACTGCTGTCTTGCCTGTACATGTCGGTCTCCTTACGCCTGTGCTGTTTCTGACTGCGCCTCGCGTGCGCCGATGCGCACCGCGACCTGCGCGCGCCCGCCCGATTGCATCCACGCATCGGCCTTGCGTGCGTACTGGATGACTTCGCTGATGTCGGAATCGAAGCCGAAGAGGCGATAGGGGAGGCCGAGCGAATCGCAGGTATCGCGCAGCGCCGACATGCCACGCACGAGGTTCGGACCGCCGCGCCCGAGGACGACGTAGAGTGGTGTCGGGCCGTGCTCGCTGAAATGCTCGCGCAGTGCGTCGGACATCGCGCGCAGTGTCTCGTAGATATCGGTGTTGTTGGATTTGCCACCGATGATGAACAGCACATTCGACTGCTTCAGCCAATGCCTGAAGCAGATGCGCGCCACTTCTTTCATCTTCTCGTAGGGGGGATTGCCGCCGAAGTCCGACGAGATGACGGCGGCGTCGCCAAGCATCTCCGTGACAAGTGAGTTCGCGCCGCCGCCGAAGGTGGGCGCGAGGATCGTGCCGCGGTCGTTGATCACGTACACATCGCTTTGGCCCTGATGCGTGCGAAGCTGGTTGATCTCCTGCTCGAAGTCCGAGTAGTCGGCGGCGAACAGATGCGCTGGCAGGCCGAGGCGCGAGAAGCGCGGATCATCGCGATCGAAGCCGCATTTGAAGTCGCACGCCACGGGCGTGAGACGCCCTTTCTTGTCTTCGCGCATGCGGATCGGATTGAGTTCGAGCGTCGTCATGCCGAAGTCGTGAAAGAGCTCCCAGAGTTTCGGCAATTGCTGCACGAGCGGCGAGATGATCTCGCGCGGCGCGCCGATCTCGCTGAGTGCGTTTGCGACGACGAACGCCTTCAGCCCGGTCAATGCATCGAAAGGCACCATCGCGACGTGCTTCGGATCGACTTCCTCGATGTCCATGCCGCCCATGTGAGAGAGCGTCATCGTGGGGGCGCGAAAGCGGGTGGAGTCAGTGATCGAGAAATAGACTTCGTGCCTGGCTGGCACACCCGCTTCGAACGTCACGCCGTTCGCCTTTGCCCTCATGTGGCCCACGACGTGCTCGGCGAAGTAGAGCCGCTCCTTTTCGGCGAGGGCCGTCTTGAGGTCGGACGCGCGGCCGAGCAGGCCGGACTTGCCCTTTTTGCCGACGCCGCCCTTGAACACGGGCTTTATAAAAACCTGGCCGTGACGGTCGATCAGCGACTTGATCTCTTCTTCGCTCGCGCCGGGGCCCAGCACTTCGCTGGCCGGGAATCCGACGAATTGCAGCAGGCGCGCGCCGTCCAACATTCCGGTGATCTGCATGTGAGTGTCTCCTGAATTTTCAAGGCAATGACGAATGAAGTAAGTACTCGGAATTCATCTAGCTCGCTGCGGCAGGCGCAAAAAGCACCGCTGCCCTGGGCGCGCTCGAAGCGGCGGCAGAAATGACCTAGCGAAGTGTTGTGATGCGAGACGCGCGTCGGTGACGGGTCGCGGTGCCCATGACCGGGCTCGCGCTGGAATGCGGCGAAACGCTGTTCACGTTTCGAGCCTGTCTCCGATACGTTCTTCTGTAGATGCGTTTATGAACCTCTTGAGCACCGATATTTGCTCAAGACGTCCGAAACGAGAAGTGCGATTTTTGGATGCATTGATGTTCAATGGTTATCAATGCGGGCTTGACCTGCTGTGCCTAAATCCAGTTAGCGACGTTATCTGGATGACTTGTTAAATTGAAGTGGGATTGATTCAGGATGGTTGGTTGCAGCGTCGAACTGGATCCGTTCGAGCCTTTCGGATATCGAAGCTTTCTTGCTTGCTGGTTGGCCCGTCATCGTGCGGTCCGGCTCAGTTCTGGCCACATTCAGCCATTCTGCACCGCCTCCAAAATCGTCAACCATCAATCAACGCGCATCCAGTAGCCCACGTTACCAGGGCACGTGCATTCCAGCCATTGCTCAATTCAACCGGCGACACGCACAGCTTTTCCAATTCACTCGTTTACTTGACAGGGCACTTGCACCATTCTGCAATGTACATGTTGCGTTTTTCACCGGATAGCGAGAGCCTTTTACGGCAATCGTGCGCTGGGCGAACGAGGTTTCCGTGCTGCGCCAAGTGTGTCATGACGCGCTTATGGACAGCCGCAAATGGTCCCGCGTGTCGCGGAGGTGTGAATCCGATCTTCGAGGAGTATCTGTAACCATGTTCAATATTCTCCTCGTCCCGCTGGACGGCTCACCCCAGACTGTCCACGTCGTCGAGCTGGCCGGCCGTGTGGCGGCACCCGGTACGGCAACCGTACACCTTCTATGCGTTGTCGACCCATCCTACGCGTTGCCTCCCGGTTGCGAGGACGGTGTCGCGCCCGATGGCCTGACCTATCCGTGCGCACATGCGCAGACGTCTTTCGCACAATCCGTCCTGGCTGCAGCAGCTGCACAGCTCGCCGCCCGGAATCTTACGGTGGAGCAGCATTTCTGCGCGGGAAATCCACCCGAAGTCATCGTCGAACAAGCCCGGCAGCTGACTGCGGAAGTCATCGTGATGGGACATCACCATCTGTCACGGCTACGCCGCTGGGCCAACCAGTCAACCTGCGGAATAGTCATCGAGAAGGCGCCCTGTGCGGTACTGATCGAAACCCGGGAGAAGGGCTAACCTCAGGATCCCAGGCAGAGGAGCGTCCGTTTTGGGGAAATACGACCGTCTCTGCAGGGTCGACTTGGGACGCCGGCGCTCCGCGTAGGCGCAAGCGCGCGTGTTGATGCGAGCGGAAATCGTGCGCTTGCATCGCACGGCACTTCGTAACCGCTGACCTACAATATAAGCATGGTCGCGACCTAATAAGGAGGCTGCCATGACTCAGTCTACGATCTACTTCATTGTCGGCCTGGCGGTCTTGTTGGTCGCCGGGTTCATGGTGGCACAACGTTACAGGCGCGATCACCCGGCAGAGGGGATGGCCCAGTGGCTTGATTCGCACCATATGGGTTGGCTGCACCGGCACAAACATTGATGCCGCATTGCAAAACGAGAGGCCCCGCATTCCAGCGGGGCTTCGTGCGATATGTCGGAACTTCCAATCATCTGCAGTGGTTCTCCTGCTTGTCGCACTTCTGCGACCCGTGCGCGTTACTTATCAACCAAAGCCATCTCTGCTCGGGCGGCACTTATGTGACGATGAGCAGCACTTCGATTTCCGCCGCGATTCGCGCAGGGCGCGCACCAATCACCGGCCGCCGTGATGAGCAGGGTACGTGACGGTGAGGGACTTCAACGTGCCCGACACTCACCTCAAGCGCTGTGCAAAAGCGGCCTGGGCACGGGCCTCGCGTTCCTTACCGGCGCGCTCGCTCACCTTGCTGATCTTCCCACCGGGACAGCCATCCATCGTTGCTGCCTAGGAGCGCGTCATGACCCTGACGCTAACGTCGCAAGCGTTCCGGCAGAACGGCGAGATTCCCGTGCAGCATACCTGCCAGGGCGCCGATGTATCGCCGCCGCTCGAGTGGTCGGGCGTGCCCGCGAACACAAAAAGCCTGGCGCTGATCGTCGACGACCCTGACGCGCCGGACCCGGCCGCGCCGAAAATAACCTGGGTACATTGGGTGCTCTACAACATCCCGCCGACGGCAACTCGGGGTAGTCGTCCTTTTTTGCGCACAATCTGGCGCTCTGATTCTGAGAGCACATACTGATCAATGACTTGGTTTTCTCGACAGTCGTCGACACGCAGCAGCCTTGCTGCAAGCGGCTCTGCGCGATGCTTGCCGACTGAAAAACGGGTCGCCGGGAGGGACTGTTGTTAGAGAGGCCATGCGTGGTTACGACGCTTTGCGCGAGCGAGCGAGAATGCGAGCGACAAGCGGACGTGGACGAGAGGGTAATTGCGAGGACGAGAAAAGCGGTGGCGGAACGCACCAGCGGAGGAGGCGCCCCATAATCCGGCAGTGCCTGCGCCGACCAGTGATAGCCCCTCGGCACTCGGTCGTCGTGATTTACGCGGCCTGATTGGGCGAGCGGGTCATGAGCAGGACTTGTCCGTCCTGCCCGTATCGGGGCCCATGGAATGCCGTCACGCTTACGGACTCCTGACACACCGAACGTGAGAAATGTGACCCGCGCGGGGCGGGTTACGCGCCAGGATAACGCGCGTGCCGGTTACACAGGCTTGATATTTGCGGCCTGCTTGCCCTTCGGTCCCATCTTCACTTCGAAGCTTACTTTCTGGTTTTCCTGCAATGACTTGAAGCCTTCAGTCTTGATTTCGGAGAAGTGGGCGAACAGGTCTTCGCCGCCTTCGTCCGGCGTGATGAAACCAAAGCCCTTCGCATCGTTAAACCATTTCACTGTACCAGTTGCCATTTTTTGAACCTGTAGATGTTGAAAATCGCATTCGCGAACGCGGTACGGCACGGAGCGTCCGCCCGCGACCGAAGACTTTTTACCACGTCGGGATGATACCTGCCAATCAGGAGGTGCACGGACAGCACACGGCACGCTTTCCGGGGGGGGGGGCTAACCGGTTCAAGCGCCGGTCGTTCTGGCCAACGGCGGCTGCGGCATCGGGTGCTGTTGCGGATTAGTGAGTCACCGCGACAACCGTTTCCTGTCGCCACGGGGACTGATTCAATTCAGTATTATCCTCGGTAGCGTGGCGCTCATGGCCGGTCAGCGACGGGATTCGTGGTGGATCGCCGACCCGAAACGGGGTGATTTTTCGCGCACCGGGCCCGGGCCACCCCGATGCGCTTTATGCGTCATGGCACGAGGCGGCGTGGCACGGTGCCATCGACTCACAACAGGACCGCTTGCTGCAAAAGTTCCAGCGCTTTCAATTCGTCCAATCGACCCGTGCGTGCTTTACCTGCTAGCGTCTTGATCAATGCTTCCGCTATCGGTTCAATACCGTGAAGATTGTCCAGGCTGGTCACGGAAGAGAAGGGCAGCGGCACCGGGTTTCGCTGCGGTATTGCGGAGGCGGGGAGCGACTCACGGGTTGCCGGTGTGGCTGCCGGTGCCTCGCCATTACTTTCTTCAGGTGTGCGGCCGGCAAGGTCGTCGGGGAAATCATTCACATGATCTTGCGGGCTGACGACGATTGTCTCTTGCTCTCCTGCGGCATCCGCCGAAACAGGCGAGGGGCTTTCCGAATCGCGCAGGTCGCCCGCACGTAAGCGCTTCGTGTGCGCCTTCGCTTTGGTGAGCTTCTTCCCTGGCGCGCCATCGTCTGTTGCGGTCGCAAGCGGCTCGTGTTGTTGAACGGATACGCGACCGCGCGAAGCAGGGGTAAGCATATGCGACACCGACTCTGGAATCTCGGCTTCGGAGCGCGGCGTGTCCAGCCAGCCGATTGGCAAACCAAGCCGCTCCGTGAACCGGTGTGCTTCGACACTGTCCATGCGTTTCTTGCCATGTAGCCGATCGGCTATGTTGAATCCGCTCATCTCCATGACCACGCCAAGTCTTACTTTCGATCCATTGCGGCTCGTGAGAACGTGGAGGTTAGCGCGTCGGATGTTTTCTACCTCGGCGCTGTCGCTCAATGCCAGCGGTTGCTGTTGGGGCGTTTTAGGAGACGCCTTGTCTTTCGAAGGCGAAGCTTTGAGCGGTACATGAGGTTTAGGCTGTTCGGCCGTTCCGCTTCGACTGTTCTTGACGGCTCTGGGCGACCCGCCCGCTACTTTCTTTGGCATTTGCGCTTCCTGGGACAAACTATCTTTAGGAAATGGTTGCTGATCGACGTTCAGGGCAGAAGCCGGCTTAAGTGCTTCCGCCTCTACGTCGGGTCCGTCGTCCGTTTGAACGAAGTCGAGCGGTGACTTCAGGCGTGCAATGATCTCGGCCGCGAGCGCAGGATTGGGCTGGTCAAAAAAGCCATGCGGCAAGCCAAGCGTGGTTTCCATGTGAAAGGCGGTCTCGGGCGTGAACCTCTCGCCCTTCATCAGTTCGCCCACGCGCGTCATGTTCGATTCAAGTGCTATCGCGATATTCTCTGCGCCTACCGCATCGACCAGAAACTGAAAAGATCGTGTTTTGAAAATGGAGGCAGTCTGGGCGGAGTCGCGGGGAGGCGCCTTCGCATACGGTTGTCCCTGCCGGTTGGGCGGAGATTTTTTTTCGTGGCGAGGACGGCGTTGGCCGTTGTCCCGGGATCCCGCATATCGCCCGCGGGCTTGACTCATAACGTAGGGCTCCATGCGAAGTTGATATTCTGAAATTATAGAGGAGGCAATGTCGTCATCTGATGCGTCGGTCGCTACCTATGCGTCTCCGCCGGGCGTCCAGCGCCAAAACGGCCGTCCTCATGCTGTCACATTTCGACGTTAAGCTTTCCCACCCTCCGTATTAAATCCACGGTTGTGTGGGTCGTCATCGAACGCCACGTCACTGGAAACCTGACGACCAGCGTTTCTCTCTTTGCATCAGGAGCATCCCGTGCTGAGCGCCCACGAATTCGCAACATTGATGCTGGTCAGGGACTCCGCCGATCACATTGCCGATCGGGAAGAACTTGGTACGCTGCTTGAACGCCAGCTTGTCGCACTGGAGCGACTTGCGGGCGGCGCGGTACGCCCTCGCATCACGGAGGACGGAGAGTCTCTTCTCCGTCACCTTGCCTTTATCCATTGATGAGCGAAATCCGTCGGGTGCCTCTCGGGATCTTCCAGCCGCCCGACCCGCAGGCGGTAGCGCCTCAACGCAGCGCTTCCAGACGGCGTTGGCAACGTTTGTCATCTCCACCGCGTCGATAGCTCTGCATGGCCTTTGTGCGGTCCGGGACAACGCTCCTGTCTTCTGCACCCCACACGCGCTCCCAGAAAAGTCCGAGATTGTGCGCTGAGGCTTTGTGCCCCAGTTCAATGGCCTGCTCGTAGAGCGAGCGCGCACGGCTCACGTCCACCTGCATGCCCCGCCCGAGCCGTGCGCTGTCGGCCAGCGCGGCGGCGGCCAAGCCGCGCAGACGATCCTCTGCGGTTTCATCCTTCATCACGTCTTCAAGAATCGCGTTGCCTCTCTCAAAGTCCGCCTCTCCTCCTGTTGGTGTGACGAGGGATATGGCCATTGCCGTTCGCCAGGCCGGATGGCGGTTCGCGCCAACGCGCTCCAGTAACCATCGACCCAGATAGGGTGCGTGGCTTAACGTGCTGGTGAGAAGTGCGTTTGCGATTGCGGCGAGCGACTCCGGTGACAGGAATCCGGTCTTGTTTGCCGCAATGACGTGGCGGGAGAATTTTTCGACATCCAGTGTAGGGTCGGCGCGGCGCAACTGATGCCATTCGCGCTCGATTGCTCCGACCCAGCTTTCCATTTGCATGGTGAGCGATCCCGTGGTGAAGAATGCACCTGATTCTAGCTCACCTTTTGCGGATTGCAACCACATCGGTAGGGAAGGGGCGACTCAATGCAACCTGAGACATTTCGACGACTACGTGAGGATGGGCCACTATCTCTCCTGTGGCTCCCGAGGAACGATCAGGGTTGTCCACGGACGGGCAGCGGGGCGCCTCTCTCGCCCATGAAATCCCTATCCCACTGCAACCTTGATGCTGGTCAAGGACTCCGCCGACCAGGTTGCCGACCGGACGGAACTCGACACACTATTCGACCGCCAGTTGGTCGCAATGGAGTAACTGGCGGGCGGGGGCGTGCTGCCTCGCGTGACTCAGGACGGGATTCCCTGCTTCGTATTCTTTCGCGCATGCACTGACATGTCGATCCATATGGAGCATCGCCCGAATCGGGCAGTCAGTACGCGGTCATCGGATTGATGTGGGGAGGGGACGGACCGTTCGTTGCCATTCGCCGATCGATACGATGACCGTTGGGGAAGCCCTCAATGTCGATGATGCATCAGATCGACGTAATGGGTATCAAGCCATCGGCTTGATCGTCCCTCGCTTGTGTTCCCGTGATGGCGGGTGGCAAGCCACAGCACCACGCCGACCATCAACATCACCGCCGGACCCATCAGGTACGCCATAAACGTTTCACTCACGACATCCTCCTTCAGGTCGTCGCCGCACTTACATTCTAGGCGACGGCCCACGCCAACGCGCACCCGCCCGTTGCCACTCGCGTTGAATCGCGCCATTGCAATGTCCAGCCTGACGCCAGCCGCGGATGGCAGATTGATGCAAGTGTTCGCCGCTCAAGCACAGATTGGGTAAATTGCTTCGCTGCGATCGCAGCTATTTCGGCGGCTGCTCAAACGGCGGGCGTCATGCGATGGTCGCAGCGGCGAGGTCGTCGGCGGAGTACGACGGCATCATTGCCGGCGACCCGGGCTTTCATTTACCGAAGGCGCCGATCGGCGAAATGTGGGGCGCGCAGCAGTTCGCGAAAGTCGCGACGGCAACGACGACGAACGGTCAGCCCGACATCAAGACGGGTTGTACGGCTGCCGAGCGGCAACTGGTGGCGTCGAGAATCGTCGCGAAGTGCGATGCGCTCGACGGCGTCGCAGACGGCATGGTGCACGACATCAACGCGTGTCAGGCGAACTTCAGCCTTGCCAACGACGTGCCGACCTGCTCCAGCAACGTGCGCGACGGCACTTGTCTGAACGCCGCGCAGAAGGACGCGATCGGCAATGTGTTCTCCGGCGCGCGCAACAGCGCCGGTGCCGCGCTCTACGCGAGCTTTCCATACGACGCCGGTATCAACGGCGCGAATTGGACCTTGTGGAAGCAGAGCAATTCGATCGCGCTCGATCCCGCGGCGGCCGCCTTCACATTCACGATGCCGCCGCAGAGCGCATCGTTGCTCAGCCAGTTGTCCTCGTACGCGCGGAACTTCGGCATGGACACCGATGCGCCGAAAATCTTCGCCACCAGTGGCGTCTACTCGGAATCGTCGTGGTCGTTCATGACGCCGCCTGGAGCATCACCATGAGATCAACGGCGGGGCAAAAACAAAGGGGCAGAGGATTGTGGCTCCCGGCCCCTTCGTTTCTGGACAGGGCGGCGATACACATGCGTGCACCGCCGCCTTTCCCTTAAGTGGTCGGAGCGCCTGGCTTTTCCGCATGACCGCCGAAGTCCTTGCGCATTGCGGAGAGCACGCGATTCGCGAACTCCGCTTCGCCGCGCGACGTGAAGCGTGCGAAAAGCGCGGCGCTTAGCACTGGCACGGGCACGCCTTCGTCAATCGCGGCATCAATAGTCCAGCGGCCTTCGCCCGAATCCGATACACGACCCGCGAAGTCCTTCAAATCGCCGTCGCGCGACAGCGTGCCCGCAATCAGGTCGAGCAGCCACGAGCTAATCACGCTCCCACGCCTCCACAGTTCGGAGATATCGCCCAGATTCAGGTCGTACTGATAGAACTGCGGGTCGCGCAGCGGCGAGGTTTCCGCATCGATTTCGCGCGACTGCTTGCCCGCGTTCGCGTGTCGCAGGATGTTCAATCCTTCCGCATACGCGGCCATCAGCCCGTACTCGATGCCGTTGTGGACCATCTTGACGAAGTGGCCAGCCCCTTGCGGTCCGCAATGCAGGAAGCCCTGTTCGGCCGTGCTGCCGTCCTGCTGACGGTCCGCGTTGCGCGGCGCGGCGGCAGCGCCCGGCGCGAGCGCGGCAAACACCGGTTCGAGATGCTTCACGATGTCCGTCTCGCCGCCGATCATCAGGCAATAGCCGCGTTCGCGGCCCGCGACGCCGCCGCTTGTGCCGACATCGACGTAATGCAGTTTTTTCGCGCCGAGTTCGTTGCCGCGGCGGATGTCATCGTGATAGTGCGAGTTGCCGCCGTCGATCACGATGTCGCCCGGCTCCAGCAACGGCACCAGTTTTTCGAGCGTCGAATCGACCACGGCCGCAGGCACCATGAGCCACACGGCGCGCGGCTTTTCCAGTCTGGCGACCAGATCTTCGAGCGTCGACGCGCCGGCAATGCCCTCCTGCTGGAGGCGCTGCACCGCTGCGGGCTGGACGTCGAACACGACACACTGCTGACCGCCCTGCGAAAGCCGCCGCACCATGTCGGCGCCCATGCGTCCAAGTCCAATCATTCCAAGTTGCATGTGCCGCTCCCAAAATATGTGTTGAGCGAGATCTCACACGCGCGGCCTCTTTGCATGAGCGGCATCGTGTCCGTCGACCGGTGCGCGCGATGTGCGGCGTGTGCTTCTACGCAGAGCGCGCGACAGCGGGAAAAGTTCCGGCCAGCGCGTTCATCAAGAGTAGCAGTTCCGTCGGGAAACCCCTGGACTGGAAATCGAAAATTCGCTTTGATCTTCTTAGCGTCAGGTTTTCGTTGAAGCCGTTCGAGCAAGGCCCAGTCACAGGTCGCGGACAAGGTCGGCTTTGCCGCCGCACCAGTCGCCGTCACGCCCAAGGGCTCCCACTGGCTGTGGTCGTGGTCGTTCGCGATTCCTAAGACTTCGAGGTCGCAGGAGGCGGCGAAGAAGTTTGCCGAGTGGGCAACGTCGAAGCAATACATCGAGCTGGTCGCAAAGGACGAAGGCAGGGCATCGGTGCCGCCGGGGACGCGCAAGTCAACCCACGCACGTCCGGAATACAAACAGGCTGCACCGTTTGGCGACTTCGTCCTGAAGGCCATCGAAACGGCAAATCCGAATGATTCGAAGCTCAAGAAGGCGCCTTACACCGGCGTCCAGTTCGTAGGAATCCCTGAATTCCAGTCGTTCGGCACCGTGGTGGGCCAGGCCATCGCGGGGGTCGTAGCTGGACAGACCGACGTGCCGACAGCGCTGAAGGCGGGCAATGCAGCCGCCGACCGCGCAGTGCGGCAGGGCGGCTATCAGAAGTAGCCGTAACGCATCGAAATTGCGGGGCGCTGGCAACGGCCGGCGCTGCCGCGCACTCCCAACGGAGACAGTCATGCAGCAAGTTGCTTCCTCCGCTCATCCGCCAGCCGCGGAGGCTGGTGGATTCGACCGGAAAGGCGCGTCTTCGGCGCGCTGGCTCGTCATGCCGTCCGTAGGCGTTCTCGTCTTATGGATTGCGATTCCTCTCGCGATGACGATCTGGTTTTCGTTCTCGCGCTACAACCTGCTGAATCCGGACGTAAAGGGCTTCGCGGGTCTCGAAAACTACACGTTTCTTCCCAGTGACCCGTCCTTCGGCCCATCGATCCTGCACACGATGCAGTTGATCATCTCGGTGCTGGTGATCACGGTGGTCGGCGGCGTGCTGTTCTCGGTGCTGTTCGACCGCAAGTTCTACGGGCAGGGCGTCGCGCGGCTGCTCGCCATCGCGCCGTTCTTCGTGATGCCGACGGTCTCCGCGCTGATCTGGAAGAACATGATCCTGCACCCGGTGTATGGGCTCATCGCGCAAGGCATGCGTGCCTTCGGTACGACACCGATCGACGGGTTCGCCGACCGTTCGGCCCCGAAGTTGTTATGAATCCTGGATTCAGTGCGCCGTTACCCGCCGACCTGATGCACGCCGAAGCCGCGCCGCTGTCTGCTAGCGGGCCGCAAACCGCCAGCCTGTTCCAGGGCTGGCGTTACTCGTCCCCATGGATCAGGGTTGGCGTTTGCCGCGGCCACCAGCGGGTTTGCCAGCCGGCTTACGTGAACCCGCAACTGGCTTGCTGGCGGGTTTGCTGCGTGGCTTTCGCACGCTGAATGGGTTACCGCTGGACAAGCTTGTGCCTTTACCCGCGGCCACAGCGCGCTGCGCCGCAGGCTTGCGTTTGTTTTCGCCACTTTGCGGGCGCGGGTTTTTGCTGGGCACCTGCACGGCGCCCGGCGCAGCTTGCGGCACTTTGGGCTTCTTGGGTTTTTTGGGTTTCTTGATGATCTGGCCCGTCGCGCTGGTTTGCGGCACGCGGTGTTCGGCTTCAAAACCCGGCTCTTCTTCACGGGGCAGCGTTTGCCGGATCAGCGCTTCAATCGCGGCCAGTTGTGGCGCTTCATCGGCACACACAAGGGACACCGCCACGCCGCTGGCGCCCGCGCGGCCGGTACGGCCAATACGGTGCACATAGTCTTGCGCCACGATCGGCAGATCAACGTTGATTACCAGCGGCAGGTCGTCGATGTCCAGGCCGCGCGCAGCCACATCGGTGGCTACCAGCATATTGACTTCGCCCGTCTTGAAGCGCTCCAGCGCACGCAGGCGCGCGGGTTGCGGTTTGTCGCCGTGGATGGTGTCGACCGCATAGCCCGCTTCATCCAGCATGGCCGCCAGGTAATCCACGCCATTGCGGGTTTTGACGAACACCAGCGCGTGCTCCCAGTGGTTCTCAGCCACAAGGTGCATGAAGAGGTCAGGCTTGTTCTTTTTATCCACCGTCACCACCCACTGCTTGATCTTGCTGGCCGTGGCATTGGGCGGGCTGACGCTGATATTGACCGGGCCGCGCAAAATGCCCGCCGCCATGGCGCGGATATCATCGGTAAACGTGGCAGAGAACA
Organism: Paraburkholderia sp. SIMBA_054; assembly: GCF_046534875.1. Lineage (NCBI taxonomy): Bacteria > Pseudomonadati > Pseudomonadota > Betaproteobacteria > Burkholderiales > Burkholderiaceae > Paraburkholderia > Paraburkholderia sp. SIMBA_054. The sequence goes on from NZ_JAWRXV010000019.1 coordinate 124,992, forward strand.
GCAGGGTCTGGCGCTGAGTGGGCAAGGCAGCAAAGACGGCGTTGAGTTCGCGCGCAAAACCCAGATCCAGCATGCGGTCGGCTTCATCCAGCACCAGCGTTTGTACTTGATCAAACTGCACTGCGTTCTGGCGATTGAGATCTAGCAAACGGCCCGGCGTGGCAACGAGCACATCCACGCCTTTGCGCAACTTCATCATCTGCGGGTTGATACTCACACCGCCGTAGGCGGCCAGAAATCGTAAGTCGAGGCCTTTGCCGTAAGCGATAAAGCTTTGCAGCAGTTGTTCGGCCAGTTCACGCGTGGGCACCAGCACCAGAACACGCGCGCGGTTGCTGGACACCGCCGGGCCGTGTTGCACCAGCCGTTGCAACAGCGGCAGCGCAAAACCCGCCGTTTTGCCAGTGCCCGTCTGTGCCGCAGCCATGACGTCCTTGCCACTGAGCACAGCAGGAATCGCCTTGACCTGCACCGGCGTAGGTGTCTGGTAATTGAGGTCCTGCACATTACGCAGCAAGGGATCGATCAGGCCAAGCGAGGCAAAAGACATGGGCGTATTCCGGCTAAAACCGCAATTCTAGCGGTTGCCGCGCTGATTGCGCCGCGCAGATCAATGGTCAAAAAAATCGACGTTGATCGCCACTGAAAAGCGTAGCGGTGCCGGGCGCCGCGCCGGCAAACTGACAACGATGCTAGAAAGGGGGCGCGACGGCGGGTTCAGGTTACTGTTGCTGCGGCGCGTGCGTCTCAAGGGACGGATTCAGGTACGCATGGATGGCTGCGACAACGACTTCGCGGAGGCAATCAGATCGTCGAGCATCGCGGCACGCTGGCTGGGATCGGTGTTGCGTCCCGTCATGAAGCACAGCGCCGCGATGGGCAGGCCAGTGCGATCGCGAACAGGCGCGGCCATGCACAGCCGGAACGACATCGACAGACCCTCCGTGCAGCAATAGCCCTGGGCTGCCGCATCGCGAACGTCCCGCATGAAGTCGTCGAACCCGATGCGGCGACCGTCAACCAGCACGTAGTCTTCGTCTGGAATCAGCGCATGGACGTCGTCGTCGGTCAGATGTCCGAGCAACAGGCGACCCGTCGCCGTCCACGGAATCGGCACCTTCACGCCGATATCGGACGTGATGTTGAACGGGCGCGCGCTGTTTTCCGACAGCACCACGGTGTACTTGTTGCCTTCGAGCATGCATAGTTGTGCGGTCTCGTCGTACTTGCGCACGAGACCGAGTATGGTCTGATGCGCGCGGCTGATGAGATCATTGTGCATCGCGTAATCGGCGCCGTAGTAGTGCATCTCGCGCCCGAAAAACACGCTGCCGTCGGCGCCCGTTTCGAGCCACCCCGCCTCCGTGAGAATCGTGACCAGCTCGTAGACGCTCGAGCGCGGCGCACCCGTTGCCTCGATCAACTCCCTCATCGTCAGTGGACGCCGCGCAGTATGCAGTTCCCTGAAAATGCCGATCACGCGGTCCACTCCCCGGGCCCGTGACGATTCTGGTGCAGACATTGCGTAGACTCCGTCGGCGATAGGAATCGCAGTTCGTTCTCGTGTTGTCGTTGTTCGTGCTTTCGCGTGCGTTTCCCGCAGCGCGCGTTTAACGGACCCTGGGCCGGACTGCCGCATTTCTCGCGGCAGCACCCATCAGAGACCGACGCGCCGATCGATGCGATGCTTCAATGATCGAGCACGCGGTGCAGGAACTGCTGCGTCCGTTCGTTCTTCGGCGTGACGAAGATCTCCTCCGGCACGCCCTGTTCGGCGATCACGCCTTTGTCCATGAACACGACGCGGTCCGCCGTCTTGCGCGCGAAGCCCATCTCGTGCGTGACGACGACCATCGTCATGCCGTCCCGCGCAAGTCCACGCATGACTTCCGTCACTTCGCCGACCAGTTCCGGGTCCAACGCGGATGTCGCTTCGTCGAAGAACATGATGCCGGGCTCGACAGCCAGCGCCCGCGCAATCGCTACACGCTGCTGCTGCCCGCCCGACAACTGGCTCGGATAGTGCTCGGCACGATCGGCGAGGCCCACGCGGTCGAGCACGTCCATCGCGCGTTTGCGCGCGTCGACGGCACTCATCTTGCGCGCCTTGATCAGCGCGAGCGTCACGTTGCCGAGCGCGGTCTTGTGCGGAAACAGATTGAACTGCTGGAACACCATGCCGACATGACCGCGGATTTCCTTTGCGCGGCGCACATCGTGCAGCGGAACATCGTTGACCCAGACTTCGCCCGAATCGGCCGTTTCGAGGCCGGCCATGATGCGCAGCACCGTGCTCTTGCCCGAACCGGATGCGCCGATCAGCACGAGCACTTCGCCGGGGCGCACCTCGAGATTGATTTCCTTGAGCACCTTCGTGGCGCCGAACGACTTGCTCACGCCGTTCAGGTTGATGACTGGCTTGGACCCGATGGATGTGGTCATGACAACAGGCTCCTACGATCATGGTGGCGCACCCACTGCGACAGCGGGAAACACACGACGAAATACAGTACGGCGACGAGTCCGTAGATTTCGACCGGCTTGCCGACGCGGTCGACGATGGCCTGACCGCCATGCATCAGCTCGGACATGCCGATCATGCTGACGATCGACGTATCCTTGATCAGCGACAGGTACTGGCCGATCAGCGGCGGCAACACGATCTTGCCCGTCTGCGGCAACACGACCGAGAAGAACGTCTGTGTCTTGCCAAGGCCGAGAATCTGCGAGACTTCCCATTGCCCTTTGGGCACGGCTTCGATGCCCGAGCGGAACACTTCGGCGATATATGCGCCCTGATACACGCTCAAGCCGACCACGCCCGCCGCGAACACATCGATCGCATAGCCGAAGTACGACACACCGAAATAGATGAACATCAGCGTGATGAGCACGGGTGTGCCGCGAAACAGTTCGGTGTAGAGCTTCGCGACGCGCGCGCTGCCCCATGGTCCGAACGAGCGCAACACGGCGGCGAGCAGGCCGATCAGCGTGCCGCCGACAATCGATGCCGCAGATAGCAGCAAGGTCGTGACCAGTCCTTGAAGCAGGATCGACAGGCTGGTCGTCAGCAGTTCGGTTGACATGGACGGTTTCCCCTTCGATGGGTCAGGTGCGGGCCGGATGCGGTTCAGCTGCGGTTCTCTTGACGCGGAATCAGCAATAGCCGCCTGCGCGTGTGCTGCTTCAGCATTAAGGGCGGCTGGAACACGCGCGCGCCGATCTGCTCCGCGATCCATGACAGGCAATTGCTCATGATCAGATACGCGATCAGCGTGACCGAGAACGTCTGGATATAGAGCAGGGTGCGCGCATTGATCACGGTCGCCGTGCCCGTCAGTTCAGGCAGCGCAATCGCGGAGAGCAGCGACGTGCCAAGCAGCAACTGGATCAGGTTGTTGATGATCGCGGGATAGACGGCGCGCGCCGCTTGCGGCAATACGACTTCGATAAAGACCTGGGCACGCCCAAGGCCGAGAATGCCGGCCGCTTCGATCTGTCCGCGCGGCACCGACTGAATGCCGGCGCGGAAGACCTCTGCCATATACGCACCCACATTCACGCCGAGCGCAATCACGCCCGCCGTATATGCGCTCAGATTCAAGCCCAGCGATGGCAGACCGAAGAAGACGATGAAAATCTGCAGCAGAACGGGTGTATTGCGGATCGTCTCGATATAGCTGCGCGCTACGACGCGCAACGGCGCGAGATGCGAAGCGCCCGCGAGCGCCGTCAGCAGACCGAGAATCTGCGCGACGCAAAATGCGAGCAGCGTGATCTGCAACGTGAGCCACGCGGCCTGGAAGAACTCGGGCACATAGCCCCACAGGGTCAGCCATTGATAACTCATCGCCATTCCTTCGCAAAGTCGGGCTGTCGTTCGCGCCGCGCGTTCGTGTTCAGAACTGCGGGTTCAATGGATAGCGGGGCGGGGTGCCGAACCATTTCGTGTAAAGCTGCGCATTGAGCTTCGACGCGTTGATGTTGAACAGGAACAGGTTCAGGTAGTTCAGCCAGACCTGATCGCCCGCCTTCGCGCCGAACGCGTTGTATTCGAGTGGCACGAGGGCCTCGTTGGTGACGGTCAGCTCCGGGTCCAGCTTCGCCTGATAGGCGAGGAAGTTGTTGTCTTCGATCATCGCGTCGGCCTGGCCCTGCTTGACGGCGAGGATGGCGGCTTCCGAGCTGTCGTATTCCTGGATCTTCACGGGGATGCCCAGCGCACGCACTTCGTCGCCGTTCGTCGATCCCTTGACGGTCGCAATCGTGTGGCCCGACATGTCCTTGACCGACTGGATGCCGCTGCTCTTCTTGACGAGCAGCGCCTCGCTCGCGACGACATACGGCGTCGTGAACGCGATTTCCTTTGCGCGCTCGAGATTGCGTGTGAAGTTGCAGAAGACTACGTCGACTTTGGCGGTCTGCAGATTCGGAATGCGGTTTGCGCTCGTCGTGTTGACCATCTCGAGCTTCACACCCATCTGTTTCGCGAGTTCTTTCGCGAGATCGACGTCGTAACCGTCCGGTTGCCCACTCTTGTCGTAAAAGCCGAATGGCGCGAAGGTCAGACAATCGCCGACACGCAGCGTGCCGCGTTGCAGGACGGCCTGCAAAGTCGAGCCGGTCGCGGCATCCTGGCCAGGCGTCGCGACCTTGGTGCAACCAGTGAGTGCCAGCAGGCCGACGACGGCGGACAAACAGGCGAACCTTACGCTTTCTTTGAACAGTCTCATTTTCGACCCTGTGAGAGGAACCCCAATTTGGACGGAACTCGCGACCAAAGCGGTTATGGCTGCCCGCAGGCGTGAAAACCGATAGATCGCGCACTTGCCTGTTTGTCCGGTATATCGGAACCGAGTCCGGCACAGCAGATGCGGCCCAGTGTTTCACGGAAAAAAACGAATGACAAGCGGGTATACGAGCGCCTTGCGGGGCCACTTGAGGGTGCAGAAGGGAATACCTTTTTCTCCGTGTACAACGAAGGAGCTGCGCAGTACCTTTTGCGACTTCCTCAGGTTCGCGAGGGGCAGACGAGTGGCATGCAGGTGATGCCTCGTAGCCAGTGTCCGGAATGCTGGAGGTTAATGTCTGTCGCCCATCCCGCCTTAACCACGAAAACAATACTATTTATTTCGACGTGCGAAATTAAAAGGGGAAATGTATGGTGCGTCAATCTATCCTGAAAGCTAGTTGATGTCCTGCCCTGTCTGTCGACTGAAAGCGCGTAGCCTGTCGTTTCCGATGCCTGGCATTAGACCGGCGTTGGCCTGAGCACCCCGTCATAGCCATGCTAAAAGTGGCAGCACTTGGGCGTTTAACGTGTTATCGAAAGTCCCCGGATGGCCGTTCGGCGCGATGCCTTAGCTCTTCAGTCGTCTCGCCATCGCCATCTGGTCGCCAACCTGGTGGCTCGACAATGAACCCACAAATATCGCGCACCGAACGCGACGAAAGGAGGTCGCGCCACAACGCACACCAGTGTTCAAACTCAATTGCGAGCATGTTGCCTGTCGTAATCGGCTTGACTAGACCGAAGCGACACGGCACGTCGTGTCGCTCTGCGATATATGTGCCAAAAAGCCGATCGAACACGATCAGCACACCGCCATAGTTGCCGTCCAGGTACTCGAGGTTGCAAGCATGATGCACGCGATGGCTCGAAGGCGTATTGACGATCCATTCGAGCGGGCCGAGGCGTGGAATCCACGTAACATGCAACCAGAATTGATACAGCAGATTGAGCGATAGCAGTGTCAACACGATCTGGGGCGGCATACCGAAAAGCGGTGCAACCAGAAAGAACGCCAACGAACCCGTGAGGCGGCCAGTCCAGCCAAACCGGTATGCTGCAGAAAGATTGAGCTGATTCGGTGAATGGTGCACGGCATGTGTGCACCAGAACCAGCGCATCCGATGCGCGGCGCGGTGATACCAGTAGTAGCAGAATTCCTGGCCGACGAAGCACGCCAGCCAACCACTCCAATGACTGATCGGCAACGTCCAGAGTCTGTGCTGCCAGACCCAGTTCATGGCGGTGCCCCAGAACGCGAGCGGCAGCAACCAGCGCAGCGGATACTCGCGAACGAGAAAATCGGCGACCGACACTGTGGCTGCTTTCCAGTCGTAGCTTTGTCGACCGTACCGGAGAGCAAGAATCAGCGCCTCTGCTACAGAGGCGACGAGAACCATCGCATTAGCGTATTTCAGCAACGCAAGCAAAGCAGCCATAACCGGACCGTCGGTTCGATGATGTCGTCCAGCGTAGACCGCAATCCCATGCGCCGCAACTCGTACCGGAGGCGGTGTCACCAGTTGATCGGTAAGCAGCTTCCGCGAGTCTCAGGCATTGAACGGTCCCGCCACAGTCTCTCCGTAAGTTATTTGTAGACGCGGTGAAAGTGACAAGGGGAAAAATCCGCGATCGCCGCGAGGCTCTCGAGGCTATAAGGCTTGCCCGGTTTCCGTGAGAATCGCTTCTACGACACGAGGGATCCTTCGTAGGTCATCACGTTCGGTAGTTGATTTCACAATGAGACAGCTAAGCTTGCCGGCGCTTGATGAACGGCGCAGGGTTTGCGCATTTTTCGACTGAAGGGCGATTAGAAACCACGCGCGATCATCGCGGCAGAGGGCGCCGATTTCCTGGAGGGACAGCTAGACCATGTCGACGAGGCGTTTTCGCTCCATCAGCTTCGGCATCTTCAATTGACGCATTATCGGGTCAATGAACTCGGCGACATTCAGACAGAGACGCCGGTTCATGGCGGCTTGACCGATTTCGGCGCGGAGGTCGTGCGCCGCTGCAATACGCTCGGGATCGTGGATGTAGCGCATGGCACCTACGATCTCGTGAAGCGGGCGGCGTCCGTCACGACAAAACCACTGGTGCTCTCCCACACGGCGCTGGCAGGACATCCGGGCGCGCGCAGCCGTGTGATCACGGCCGACCATGCGCGCGCTGTCGCTGAGACGGGCGGTGTTATCGGCGTCTGGCCCAGTTCGGGGTCATTCCGCGATCTGGATGGGATGGCGCACGGCTTCAGACGCATGGCGGATGTGGTGGGCGTCGAACACGTGGGCCTGGGAACGGATTTGCTCGGCTTTATCTCGCCTCCCGTGTTCCGTAGCTATGAGCAGCTACCAGCGCTGGGCACGGCACTGCTTGCCGCTGGATTTTCACAGGCAGAGACAGGGCAGATTCTCGGTGGCAATTATCGGCGCGTGTTTGAGGCCTCGGTAATTTGACTACGCATCATCTCGACGATAGCGGGAGCATCGAATACCCAGCCTACGTACGAAGGATGACGGCGTCGGCTCGCAAACAGTACCGGCCGAATCGAAAACGCGATCCGCCACCGCTCGGTAGAACGTGAGCGATGGATAGACATAGCCACACCCCTATAGGCATGTGCGTGCCGGATGCGCGCAGCTCGAACAGGTATTGTCGCAACCTGTTCGAATCATGATCGCACATGCGTGTGATCAATCATGCCGCCCTGAGACCTGTACCCATTTCGAGACGGCGCCCCTCGGGCGGGAACACGTGCCACGTGTGGTCGGCGTGACGAAAGAAGAACAGTGAGAACGAACCGTCGCATCGCTCGATCTGAATGCACACGCGACGCACATTGCCGACGCGCGAGCGCTCCAGGAGACGTACTCGCGCGGTATGTCCACGCGTCGTGCCCATCAGTTTTTCCACCTGAAAGCGAAGTGATGTGTTGCCCACCGCCATATCTCTTCCCCCCGATGTCCGATGAATCGATGCTACGGAAAGCGTCACACGCATCAAATCGGCGGTAGCGGAATATGTCCTCAGGAAATTCTGATTTGCTTCATCAGGATTTCCCGTCTGATTGCGGCGTGAACCGCCGGCATACGAGAGTTTCACTCAACCCCGGTGGCCTTCCGGGCGGCTAGTATGCCGTTTACGCAGGCTCATTGCTTAATACACGCACCGTCATCCGGCAGTGGAGGGGCCGCATCAGCGCAAGTGTTGCCCGGCTCAGTTGCCGAAGTAGATCGAATGCGGCGACGTGGAATCTGCTGCCACACGATGGCCTGACTGATTCGAACCTTTGGCGCCCGAACCATAGCCACTCGCGTCACCATTTTGGGCAGCTACCTTCGCTTCCGCCGCCTGGATGTTCTGCGGATAGTCATCTGGGTTGGACGTCGCCGGGTTGTATCCAGCCTTCTCCAGCTGAACCAGCTCCGCGCGAACCTGTGCACGGGTCACTCCACCATTCGATTGGGCGAAAGATACGACGGGAACGAGGATGATTGCAGCGACTGCGACAGCCTTGATCAGCGATTTCATGATTTACCTCCAGGATTTTGTATTCGGTTATCACGGACCTGTTGTTCCGTGACCGCTGAACACATTCTAGAGGTGGGAAAATATAGGGTAAACGCTTGGTCGGCCAATTCATAGTTGCGGCATTTAAGACAATGCGACGCCCCACGGATCTCGCCAGCGGCAATCTCGCGATGGCATCGAATGGGGTGGCTTGGGGTTGGAAGGCGGGTGTGATTGAGGTTCGGGGGTTTGGATTTGCGCCAGTGCTTTGACGATCGCTCTATTGCGGGCTCGACTAAATAACACCCTATCAAACATGCAATCCCCATGCGTTATTTTCATCCAGTACGCGCCCCGTTTCCGATTTAACATTTGGGTCCGACTCTGAAGGCTGCAAATTCGCAGGGCCGGACATAAGAAAGACTGGAACAAAACTATCGAATACCAAACGGTCGGGCGGCGTCAGCAGAAACGATGCGCCTGGCAACGTTTAATCCAGATATGGTCGGAGACGAATAGATGCTGAGCCCTCACGAATTCGCCACCCTCATGCTCGTGAAGTCCGCGCCCGAGCAGATTGACCTGAACCGGGAAGAACTTGACACCCTGCTGGAACGTCAGTTGATCGCGCTCGAAGAGCTCGCGTCTGGCGCCCAGCGTCCCCGCCTCACCCGCGATGGCGATTCAGTCCTTCGCGCCATCACCGGAAAACACTGAGCGGCGATTGTCGCGGACGTGTCGAGGATTGCATTTCGCAACCGGGACACGTCACGCGTATAGCGACGTGTCTACGGTGACGGTCGATTCCGCAATCACGCTGCAAAAGCACCGCACATGCGCACGCCACCTCCGTGCATGTGCGGTCCACACACGCGATCCCGATGTCCCACGTGACCCGCCAGAATGGTGCGGCACCTCCGCGGGGATCGCCCATATGGGAGTTCAACATGCTGAACCAGGACCAGATTGCTGCAACCCGACAGGCCAATCTCGATCTGTTTTTCGGGCTGAGCAGCAAGGCAGTCGAGGGCGTTGAGAAACTGGCTGCACTGAACATACAGGCGATCCGGGCAACGGTCTCGGACACGTTCGATCTGGCGCAGAAGTCGTTGTCGGTGAAGGAGCCGCAGGACTGGCTTGCGCTGCAAAATGGCGCCGCCGCGGCGATCGCAGAAAAGGTACAAAGTTACAGCCGCCAGGTATTCGACATCGCATCGGCGACGCAAGCCGAGTTCGCACGGGTTGGACAGGCGCAGGGCGAAGCCTACCGGCGCCAGATGCAGACGGTGGTGGAGGACGCAACCAAAAACGCACCGACGGGCTCTGAAGCCGCCATGGCCGCGCTGAATTCCGCCATCGCAGCCGCCAATACGCTGTATGAAACCCTGCAGGGCGCTGGCCAGCAGGCGGTCGAAGTCACACGGAGCAACCTCGACATGGCCGCGGCAGCCTCGAAGAGCGCCCGACGTGCGATTGATCCCGTATTGCCTGCAGCAAAACGATAGCGGAAGCGGGCCGGTGCCGTCTCTGATGGCGAAAGTCGCTCAATATCAAGGAATCCCTGACAAGGGCGTCACCGGCTGATGGCTGTGCTAGGCACTCAGGGATCGCAAGGCCGGCCGTCTCAGGCGGAACGGCTCCGCGCGCGGTTCCCGGCAATCCGGGCGACGGCAGGTAGAGGTCGCGTTTGCTTTCCCATCGCGTGGGTGGAATCAGCAACGGCTCTGTCGCAGTAAGGATGACGGTGCGTGAGTATCCAGCATGGTCAGGAATGCTTATGTCGTCACTAATGAAAAAAATTGCCCTGACCCGCAGTAATGGGCTTTCCATCACTACGGCACTACAGCATCCAAATAGTCCGACTATAGTTAAGGGTATACGTTGATTAGCCAGAAAAAGTACGTGATATAGGATTTTCGGCAGGGTCGTCAGGCGCACACGCATGCACACGGGGTCGTGAAGTGTGGTGCGGCCCGGCCGGCGCTTTACTCGCCTGCGCCGTCATGCACAGCAAGTTATTCAATAACTCAAAGTCTGGAGGATGACATGGCAGGCAAGCAGGGCCCAAAAGGCGAAGTTCAGGGCATGCGTCGCGGCATGCTACAAGGCGCCGCGCTGAGTGCGGCAATGGCAATGCTTGGCGGAGCGATCACGCCCGCACAAGCCGCAGAGGCGGGGCCATTCCCCGCCCACAAGCGCTGGAAGATTGTCTTCGTCAATCATGTGACGACCAATCCCTTTTTCGTTCCGACGCAATACGGCATTCAGGACTCCACGGCTTTGCTCGGTATGGACTACCAGTGGACGGGCTCGGCCAATGCCGACATCGCTGAGATGGTCAATGCCGTGAATGCGGCCATTGCCGGGAAGGCCGATGCGATCGCCGTGCCCATCGTCGATCCAAAGGCTTTCGACAAGCCTATCCAGGCCGCGCTCGACGCCGGTATCCCTGTGTTCGCGTATAACGCCGATGCGCCACAGGGTTCCGCGAATCCACGCTTGAGTTACATCGGTCAGGATCTGTATCTGTCCGGGTATCAGATGGGCGAGCGCATCGCCAGTCTCGTCGATAGCGGTCTGGTGGCGCTGTTTATCGCAACGCCGGGGCAGCTCAACATTCAGCCCCGTCTGGACGGCGCCGTCGCTGCCATCAAGAAGTCGGGCAAGAAAATCGACGTGCAAACCATTGCCACTGGCGCGACCGTCAACGAAGAACTCTCGAAGATCAAGTCGTTTTATCTGGGCCACCAGGATCTCAAAGGCATGTTTGCCGTCGACGCGGGGAGCACGCAGGGCGTCGCCGAGGTGATGAAAGAGTCCAATCTGCCCGCCAAGGGCGTGCATGGCGGCGGGTTCGACCTGCTGCCGCGCACGGTCCAGCTGATTCACGATGGCTTCCTCGATTTCACGATCGACCAGCAGCCTTACGTGCAAGGCTTCTATACGGTGGTCGAGGCGTTCGTGTTCCTGGCGTCGGGCGGGCTCGTCGGACCGGCCAATGTGAACACCGGCTTGAAATTCGTGACCAAGGGCTCGGTCGATCCTTACCTGAACACCTCCACGCGTTATGAAGGCAAGAGCACGAAGCCTGAAATCGTGCCACGCTCGGGGGCGATCAAGGGGTGACCTCTCCTGTGGTGGACATCAAGAAAGCACAACGACCGCGGCTCTGGCCGCGGTCGTTCGTGCGCTCGAGCGAAATCCGCATCCTCGCGGTGGCGATCATCCTGTGCGCTTACTTCGAGACCGCGAACCACGATTTTCTGCTGACGCACGCGAGCCTCCAGAACCTGTCGCAGTTCATTGCGCCCGTAGCGATCATTGCGTTTGGCGAAATCATGTTGATGATCGGCGGAGAGATCGATCTTTCCGCCGGCATGGTCTTCGCCTTTGCGCCGTTCGTCATGCATTTCGCTCACGAGGCGGGTGCACCCGCCTGGCTGGCAATGCTGACGGGTGTCGTCGCGGCGGGGCTGGTTGGGCTTTTCAACGGCGCGGTATCGGTCTATCTGCGGATCCCTTCGTTTGTCACCACGTTGGGCACGCTGTTTTTTGTGAACGGATTCACGCTGACCATTTCACGCGGCACGCCTGTTTCGCCACCCGAGGAGGGCGTTTTCGCCGAGTTCGTGGGGGCGTGGGGCTACAGTGAAATCATCTGGACAATCGCGATCGCCGCGATCATGCACGTGCTGTTGCGTCACACGCGCTGGGGTTTGCACACGATCGCATCGGGGGCCAATCCGCTGGGCGCGAGCGAAGCGGGTATCCATGTCAGGCGTCTGAAGCTCCGCAATTTCATACTCGCTTCGGTGCTCGCGGGTTTGACCGGCATCCTGGAGGGCTTCCGTATTTCGTCAATCGATCCGCAAGCGGGCGGCAATCAGATCATGTTCCTTGCGGTGGCGGCGGCGGTGATCGGCGGCACGCCACTCGCGGGAGGGTCGGGCACGATCATCGGCGGTCTGATCGGCGCAGCCGTCCTCGGCATTCTGAATGATGGCTTCACGCTGATCGGCATCAACGCGTTTACCTTCAACATGATTCTTGGCGCTGCGATTCTGGCGGCGATGATCTTCAACATCCACGTCGTTCGTCTGGCGCGCAAAGGAGAGTTGTGATGTCCTCGTTGCCGCAAGAGGCATTGCGTGGTGAAGATATCGTCAAGCGATTCGGCGCTGTTACCGCGCTCGATGGCGTGTCCTTGACGCTCAAACAAGGGGAAATTCTCGGCATTCTGGGCGACAACGGCGCGGGCAAGTCGACGCTCATCAAGATTCTCACCGGCTTTCATCAGCAGACGAGCGGCAAGCTGTTTCTTGGCGGCGAAGAGACCTTGCTACGTTCAGTCGATCACGCGCGCGCGCTTGGTGTCGAGTGCGTGTATCAGGATCTGGCGCTCGCGAATTCGCTGAGCATCTATCACAACATGTTTCTGAACAGGGAGATCATTCGTCCCGGTCCGTTCCGCCTGCTGAATCATCGGGCGATGCGCCAGCGCGCTGCGGAATGTCTCGAAGAGATCGGCGTACATGTTCCCTCCGTCGACCTGCCTGTCGAGCAGCTTTCCGGTGGCCAAAGGCAGGCCATCGCGGTGGCGCGCGCGGTCAATTCGAATGCACGGATTCTGTTGCTCGACGAACCGCTCGCGGCGATGGGCGCCCGCGAGGCGGGGCTAATCATCGATCTGATCCTGCGCCTGAAGGCAAAGGGCGGACTGTCTATCATCATGATCATGCACAACTACGCGCAGACGCTCGACATCGCGGATCGCGTCATGCTGATGCAACGAGGCCGTGTGACGTATCAGCGAGAGACGGCCAGCACGTCCGTCGCCGAGTTGATGGATATCGTTCGTCGCGAGTATCGGACAATGCGCGCGCAGGCATCGTCAAGCTGAAGGGTGTTGCGGCGACGCTGACCAGACGTCGTCGAAGGCACGAATCGATGAAACCGATGCGCTCGGCGCAGCGGGTCGCTCGGGGAGCTTCTACGACAATCCGATTCGCCTGTTCCCGAGATACGCGTGAGAAACGCTGTCGTTGACAGCAAAGCAATGCGAGGTCGGCGCGGCAAACGGATCAGACAACTTTCTCGAACACCACGCCCTGAGGCCGGCCGCAATCTGCGATGGGCGCAAATGCGAGTTCGCGTGCTTCGGCCTCGTCGACGCCGAAACCTCGTAGCAGGGCGAACATGGACTGTTCGGGGTAGTCGTCGGGCGCTTCACCAGACAGCAGCGTTTCGATGCCATACATGATTGCGCCCAGGGCGATATCACGCGCGACGGTAACGTGCCCTACATGGAACCGGCCCGCGTCAATCGCGAGTTGAAGATCGCGAGTCAGGTATTCATCGAGCAACCGGCCGCGTGAGCCGCGCCGCGTACCCACTCGCGTAATGAACGCGCCCCACAGCGGATAACGGACGGCCATCGTCATGTACAACCGCGAACCAACGACAACCCGCCTCGCGGGATCCACTTCGTCAAGAACGAGGGGGTCGATAACCTCTAGCACCTCGTCGCTGCTCTCGCCTGCGACGGCGACCAGCAGTTCAGAAGTGGTCCGGAAATAGTTGTAGAACGTCCCGCGCGCCACACCCGCCGCCGCGATGAAGTCATCGATCATCGGCGCGTCGGGTCCCTTCTCGGCAAAAACGGCCAGCGCGCTCTCGATCAGACGGTTGCGCGTCTTTTCGCGGCGTAGCGCGCCAACACGGCTTTGATAGTTGTCCTCGGGCTCTTTCATTCGGGCTTTCATCCTTCGTCGCAACGCGGTCCCATTGTACGGGTTTGTCCTGGCGCCATTCTAATTGACGTTTCTGTCAAAACGACTAATATTCGTTATGACGAATTTGTCAAAACAAGGTGAGCCGATGGCTCGTCTGCATCGAATGTCAGGAGACACACATGCGACTGGTGAGTTTTGAGCGGGACGGCAAGGCCGCACTGGGTATCCGCGAAGGCGAAGAAGTGCGGGTAATTGGCAGCGAGACGTTGGAGTCTTTGCTGGCGCGAGGCGTCGATCTGGTGGGATACGCGCGCGAACATGCGTCGCAGGAACGCGTGCCCGTCTCGCAGATCCGCTTTCTTCCGCCGCTTTCCCGACCGCCCAAGATTATCTGCGTCGGCCTGAATTTTTCGGATCACACATCCGAAAGCAAATACGAGCAGCCCGACTATCCCACGCTGTTCTTCCGCGTCGCGACGAGTCTGATTGCGCACGATCAGCCGATGATCCGGCCGCGCGTGACCGATTCCGACGGTCTCGATTACGAAGGCGAGATCGCCGTGGTGATTGGCAAGGGCGGGCGCCACATCAGCAAGGACGCTGCGCTTTCGCACGTCGCCGGGTATTCGGTTTTCAACGATGGATCGGTGCGCGAGTATCAGTTCAAGACGCCGCAATGGACGGTCGGCAAAAACTTCGACGGGACGGGCGCATTCGGCCCCGATCTCGTGACGGCCGACGAACTTCCGCCCGGCGTGAAGGGCTTGCAGCTGGAGACGCGCCTGAACGGCGAAGTGGTGCAGTCGGCGAGCACGGACGAGATGGTGTTCGATGTCGCGAGCCTGATCAGCATCATCAGCGAGGCCATCACGCTCGAAGCGGGCGATGTCATCGTGTCGGGCACGCCGTCGGGCATCGGCTGGGCGCGCTCGCCAAAGCTGCTGATGAAAGCGGGCGACGTGTGCGAGGTCAGCGTCGAGAAGATCGGCACGCTGCGCAACGTCATCGCCGACGAATCCGCTGAGTGATTTCCGATAATCGTTGAAACAGCCCGCCGTCGAGCGGGCGAATCCAGAAGATGGAGACAGAGATGACCGTCAACCCGGCAGCCTCCGCACGCGCGAGCGTCCATTCGATCGACCACTTCGCGTTGAACGTCCCGTCGATCGAAGAGGCCGCGCACTTTTATCGCAGCTTCGGGCTTCGTGTCGAAACGGCGGGCGAGCGTCAGCAGGAACTCGCGCTATACGCGGCGGACGGCCATCGCTGGGCGCGCATCCTGCCCGCCGCGGGGAAGTCGCTTGCGTATCTGTCGTTCAACTGCTTCGCCGCCGACTTCGACGCGCTGTATGCACGCATCGCGGACGCCGGTGCGGAGTTCGTCGTCGGGGCAGAACAGGACGGAATCTGGTTCCGCGATCCGGACGGCAATCTCCTGCAGGTCAAGGTCGGCCCGAAGACGAGTCCTTCATCCAAGACGGCGAGCACGATCGCGGGTTGTCCCGCCGATGCGCGCGGCTCGCACACGCGTTCCGAAGCGAAGGTCGTGCATCCGCGGCGTCTTTCGCATGTGCTGCTGTTCACGCCCGACGTGTTGCGCGCGCTCGACTTCTACGCCAACGCGCTTGGCTTGCGGCTCTCGGACAAGTCGCAGGACATCATCGCGTTCACGCATGCGCCGCACGGCAGCGATCATCATCTGGTCGCGTTTGCGAAGAGCCACGCGCGCGGCTGGCATCACGCGGCATGGGACGTGGACGACGTCAACATGGTCGGCGAAGGCGCATCGCAGATGGCGGCAGCCGGCTATAAGAAAGGCTGGGGCACGGGCCGCCATGTGCTCGGCTCGAATTACTTCCACTACGTCGAAGATCCGTGGGGCTCGTTCTGCGAATACTCGGCCGACATCGACTTCGTGTCGGCAGGTCAGACGTGGCCCGCAGGCGACTACGAGCCGCACGATTCGCTGTATCTGTGGGGCCCGCCCGTGCCCGACAACTTCATCCGCAACACCTAGGCGCCTGCATAGGGCCGCAGCCGTGATGCCGCAAGGCTGATCGCATTTCTTCCCGTCGTGCATTGAATGGCAGCCGGAAACGCGCGGCGCCAGGGCACAACTCGCACTTTTCGAAGGTGAAATCACATGACCGACTCCCACATTCATGACGTCGTCATCATCGGCTACGGTCCCGTCGGACAATCGCTGGCCATTCTGCTCGGCGAGCGCGGCTACGACGTCGCCGTCTATGAGCGGTGGCCGTCGCTGTATCCGCTGCCTCGCGCTGTATTCCACGATCACGAGATTCGCCGCGTCTTTCACGCGATGGGAATCGGTGAGGAGATCGAGGCCATTTCGCAGCCGTCGGCCAAGTACCAGTGGTTCAACGCGGACTGGAAGACGCTGGTCGAAATCGACTGGTCGGCCGAGTCGATCAGCGATGGTCCCGTCGGCTATCTGTTCAATCAACCTTCGCTCGAAGCGTTGCTCGACCGCAAGGCGAAGTCGCTCGCAGCGGTGTCGGTGAATCAGGGCTGGGAAGCCGTCGAACTGCGCCAACAGGCCGACTATTGCGAAGTCACGCTGCGGCGCAGCCGCAACGAAAACGGCACATGGGTGCTGACGGATGAAACGCGCACGGTACGCGCGCGCTATGTGGTCGGCGCGGATGGCGCGAACAGTTTCGTGCGCAAGTCGCTTGGCATTACGTTCGAAGATCTGGGCTTCCAGGAAGACTGGCTCGTGATCGACCTTCAGCCGCATGAAGGCGTCAGGCTCGACGTACCCGATATCGGACAGTGGTGCAACCCGGCGCGACCGACAACGATGGTGCCAGGCGGCCCCGGCTACCGTCGATGGGAATTCATGCGCCTGCCGCACGAGACGCGCGAGGAAATGCAGACGCCCGAAAAGGTGTGGTCGCTGCTGTCGAAATGGGTGACGCCGGAGCAGGCTTCGCTGGTTCGCTATGCGCTGTACACGTTCCGCTCGCTGATCGCGGAGAACTGGCGCGAGGGGCGCGTGCTGCTTGCGGGCGACGCCGCGCATCAGATGCCACCGTTCATGGGGCAGGGCATGTGCTCGGGTCTGCGCGACGCATGGAATCTGGCGTGGCGTTTCGATCTGATCCTCAAGGGCATTGCGCGCGACGATGTGCTCGACGGCTATACACCCGAGCGTCGGCCGCAGGTACGCGCCGTGATCGACGCGTCGATCGCGATGGGGCAGGTCGTGTGCATTTCGGACCCGGAGCAGGCCGCGCGGCGCGACGCGTCCTACCTATCCGGCGATGTGCCGCCGTTGCCGCCGTTCCCGGGTTTGACGGGCGGGCTGAT
Organism: Paraburkholderia sp. SIMBA_054; assembly: GCF_046534875.1. Taxonomy (NCBI): domain Bacteria; kingdom Pseudomonadati; phylum Pseudomonadota; class Betaproteobacteria; order Burkholderiales; family Burkholderiaceae; genus Paraburkholderia; species Paraburkholderia sp. SIMBA_054. Next base: position 142,356 of record NZ_JAWRXV010000019.1, read on the forward strand.
CCGCACCGAACAGAACTCCGCGGATGGCGGTATCGCGGGTCAACTGAGCGTTCACGGGCAGGTACGCAACGACGGCGAGGTGATGCGCTACGACGAAGCGATCGGCAATGGCTTTCACGTGATCGCGCTCGATGCCGACCCGGACTTGCATCTCGACAGCGAGACGCTCGCCACGCTTGCGCGCATCGGTGCGCGGACCATCGGCATGACGTGCGATGAAAGCAAGGTTGTCGCGGGGCGTGTGCTGTTCGACGTCAGCGGGAAGTATCAGACGTTCTTCGCCGAACACGGCGCGAAGGCGATGATCGTGCGGCCGGATTACTACGTGTTCGGCGCGGTGGATACGCTGTCCGATCTCCCCGCGCTGGCCGGCATGCTCACGTCGCGACTCGCGCTCTCGGGTGAGTCGGCTCATAGCGCCGAGCGCGTCGGCGCACTCGAAGCGTAAGTCGCGCTGCGGGCGACAGGCACTCACAACAATGACAACAGGAGAACACGCATGAAAGCAGGCTATCTGATGACCGTGACCGCAGCCGCGATTGTTGGGCTGACGTTTTTTAACGCGCAAGCGCAAAGCGCCAGTTCGCCCCTCGCGGCTTCCGCGATGGCGAGTTCGCCCGCCGCCAGTCCGAAGGCGATGAAAGCCGCCGATCGTCGGCTGCAGAAAGACGTGTTGCACGCACTGGCGAGGACGAAGGGGCTGAACGCGTCGGGCATTTCGGTTCGCGCGCGTCATGGTGTCGTGACGCTTCAGGGCACGGTGCCCGAGCAGTCCCAGACCGACGTTGCCGCGCATGCGGCTGAGTCAGTGGCTGGCGTTGCGTCGGTGAAAAACGCGCTCGGCGTGCGCGACGAAGGGCAGTGAGTTCACGCGTGCCTGCGAGCGGCGTCGTAGCTGGCCGTTCGCAGGCGTCTCACTGACGCAACGTGCTGGCGACCAGTGCCCTGAACCAGCGATGCCCCGCATCGTTGTGATAGCGCGCGTGCCAGAACTGCTGCACCGTCAGGTCTTCGAGTGGAATCGGCAGCGTGAAGACGTCGACGGCTGCGAGCCGCGAGAAGAGCGCAGCCAGTTCCTCGGGCACGACGGCGATGTAGTCGGAATTGGCGACGAGGCCCGGAACCGCGAGCAGATACGGTACATCCACGCCGATCCGCAGTTTCATGCCTTGCCGCCGCAATTCCTTTTCGAGCAACTGGTTGGTGATCGCAAGCGTCGCCGAGACCACGTGCCGGCTCGCGACGAAACGCTCCAGCGACATCTTCACCGTCTTGCGCGTGCCGCTTCCCGCGATGATGCCCACCAGCGACCGTCTGAACAGCGACTGCTGATGCAGGTTTTCGCCTAACCGCCCCAGATAGCCGATCGCCAGATCGACCTCGCCGTCCTGCAGCGCCGAGGCCAGTTCCACCGACGGCACCTGGATCGGCCGCAGCGTCGCGTTCGGCGCCTGTGCGTGCAGCGCGGCAAGCAGCCGTGGCAGCAGCACGATCACGCCCATATCGCTCAGACACACGGAAAACGTGCGTGTGGTCGTCGCGGCGTCGAATGACTTCGCCTGCCAGATGTCCTGGCGGATCACGGCCAACGCACGCTGCACGCCGTCGATCACTTTTTCTCCGACAGGCGTGGGCGCCATCACGGCGCCCGCGCGCACGAACAGATCGTCCTGGAACGACTCGCGCAACCGCGCGAGCGCGTGACTGACGGCCGGTTGCGTCAGCCCGAGCCGGTCTGCCGCGCGGGACACGCTGCGCTCAAGCGCAAGGGCTTCGATGACGTACAGAGCGTTGAGATCGGGCTGATCCATCTATGCACCAGATTCATATTCGGTATGAAAGACATTGTATAGATTTATAGCACTGCTGCGTTTAACTTGGACCCCACGCAATCGACCGCGCATAGATGCGGCACACAATCAGGAGACAAATCGATGAACGGCAGCACTATCACTGCAGAAGGTTTAATCAATTCGAGAAAAACATCAGGATTACAGATCGTTGTCCTGGTGATGTGTTTTCTCGTCGTGGCGATGGACGGTTTCGACGTCGCCTCCGTCGGCTACGTCGCGCCGCTGCTCAAGCGCGAATGGCTGCTGGGACCGCAACAACTGGGGACGATCTTCGCCGCGGGACTCGTTGGTCTGACGGTCGGCAGTTTCGTGTTCGGCCCGCTTGCCGATCGCATCGGCCGCAAGCGGACGATCGTGATGTCGGTTGTGCTGTTCGGCCTCGGCAGTCTGTTGACGTCGTTTGCGACGACGCCCGGCTGGTTCATCGCGCTGCGGTTCCTCACTGGCGTCGGGCTGGGCGGCGGCATGCCGACGGCCATCACGCTCAGTTCGGAGTACAGCCCGGAGCGGCATCGTCCGATGCTCGTCACGCTGATGTTCTGCGGCTTTACGATCGGCCTCGCATTCGGCGGCCAGCTTGCGGCGCTCATCATGCCCGCCTGGGGCTGGCGCGGCGTTTTCGTCGCGGGCGGCGTTGCGCCGCTCGTTCTCGCGCCGCTGTTGTGGTGGATGCTGCCGGAATCGCTGCGCTTCATGCTCGGCAAGCGCAAGTACGAAGCCGAAGCGCAGCGTGTTCTGGATCGTCTGTCGGACGCCGCCGCGATCGCCGCCGAACCTTTGACGCATGCGCCCACAACGTCGACCACGGCGGCCGCACCCTCAGTATCGACGCGGCCTTACGCGACGCTCTTCAACGCGCACTACCGGAAGGGCACGCTGCTCTTGTGGCTCGCGTTCTTCTGCACGCTGTGGGTCTATTACCAGATCAGCAGCTGGCTGCCTTCCGTGCTCGCCGACTCCGGCATGAGCGCGGCGCGCGCCGCGCAGGTGAGTGCGCTGCTGCCCGTCAGCGGCACGGTCGGAGCGCTCGTCAATGCCGCGCTGATGCGGCGCATGAACCCGTTCATCGTGCTCAGCGTGTCTTACGTGGTCGCGGCGATTTCGATTGCGTTCATCGGACACGCGATGAACAACCCCGTTCTGCTCGCGGTGGCCGTGTGGTTTTCGGGGCTCGGGCTCTCGGGGGCGCAGACGGGCGCGAACGTGCTGGTCGCGGGCTTCTACGAAACCCGTGCACGGGCCACGGGTGTCAGCTGGGCGCTCGGCGTCGGGCGCGTGGGATCGATCATCGGTTCGATGACGGGCGGTCTGCTGCTCGCACTGCTGCACTCGCCAGCCGTGGCGTTTCCCGTCTTCGCGGCGCCCGCGCTGGTGGCCGCTATCGCGATGCTCGGCACGGGCTGGCTTTATCGGGCGAAGGCGGTGCACTGAACAATACGTGCAGTCATATAAAGCGGCGCAACAAAGCGCGCCCATAACGACAACAACAGGAACGGAGACATCGATGAAAAAGCTTGCGGTCGCGACATGCGTCGCGTGCGTAGCAGTGGGCGCACAGGCTCAAGGCAGCGCGACGATTTTCGGTCTATTGGACGAAGGCTTGACACTCGTGACGAACGAAAAAGGCAGTCATAGCTACAAACTCGACAACTCGATTCTTTATCCGAGCATGTTCGGGATCAAAGGCGCGGAAGATCTCGGCGGTGGCACGAAAGCCGTGTTTGCGCTGGTCTCGCAGTTCAACATTGGTACGGGCGCGTCGATGCCCGCCGGTTCGATCTTCGGGCGCAACGCTTATATCGGCATCGCGAACGACAGATACGGCACGCTCACGATGGGCAACCAGTACGACTTCATGACCGACACGCTTTTCTACAATGGCTATGACGCGGGCTATGCATACGGCGGTCTCTACAACCTGCGACAGGGACCGTTCTCGAAACTGGGCGTGCCGGAGAACCCGACGGGCGCCTTCGAGTTCGATAACGTCGGCGGCGCGCATCGCGTGCAGAACTCGGTCAAGTACGTATCGCCGAATGTCGCCGGCGTGACAGCCGGCGCGATGTACGGTTTCGGCGGCGTGGCGGGATCGTTCCAGGCCAACCGGACGACAGGCTTCTCCTTGAACTACGTTGCGGGTGACTTCGCCATCGGCGGCGCTTATGTCGATGCGCACTACCCGGAACTCGCCAATGGTCAGGAAGGCATCCGCAATTACGGCGTCGGCATGCGCTACGACGGCCTCGGGAACCGCTACAACCTGCTTTTTACCGACACGAAAAATACGCTGACGGGCGGCGAGGTGTGGGTGGTGCAGGCCGGCGTGTCGCGCTGGCTGGGCGCGGCGTGGCTGATCGGCGCGAACTACCAGTATATGAAGGGCAATGCGCAACTCGCCCACAACAAGGCGAGCCAGGTCACGGCCGGCGTCCAGTACCTGTTGTCGAAGCGGACCAATGTCTATGTAGAAGGCGCATTCCAGCAGGCGGGCGGAGATGGCCCGGCGTTCGCCTGGATCAACGGGCTGTCGCCATCCGGCTCGAACCGGCAGACCGCATTGCGTGTCGGGCTGGCGACGCGCTTCTGAACCCCGATCGCGGCGCGGCATTCAACAGCGTGTAGAGACACGAACCAACAGGTAACGGAACATGGATGAGAAACAGTACAACGGCCCGGGAGGCATGGTCGTCGACGAACGCGGCGACGGCCCTCGCATCGTGTTCGTCCACGGCGGTGGTATCGGTGGAGCGATGGCGTGGCAGGCGCAATGGCCGCTCGCCGATGAATGGCGACTCGTGATGCCGGCGCGACCCGGTTATGGCAAAAGCCCATGGCCGGGCAGCGAAGACTTCGAACGGGACGCAGCGTACGTCGCGCAACTTCTGGAACCGGGGGATCACGTCGTGGCCCACTCGTACGGCGCCGCCGTCGCGATGCTGGCGGTCGCGCGCGATTGCGCCCGCGTTGCGTCGCTGACGCTGATCGAATCGGGCACGAGCGCAATTGCCAAAAACGATCCGCGAGTGACGGCATTTCACTATGCGACGCTGGGTCTTGCCGCGCATCCACCTGCGGAAGACGAAGCGTATCTTCGCGCGCTCTTCAGGATACTGGAGCCGACGCAGCCGTTGCCCGAACCGTTGCCGCCGCCGTTGCGAGTCTTCGCGAGCCATCTACGGCATTTTCGTTCTCCGTCGGAAGCAGTCGTTCCCGAGCGCGAGCTATCGGTCGCGCACTTGCCGAAGCTGCATGTGTCGGGAGGGCACAGTGCCGCATACGAAGGGATCACCGATGCGCTGGCGGCGCGACTGGGCGGTGAGCGCGTCGTCATAGAAGGCGGCGGCCATGCGCCGCAACGCACGGGCGAGCGCTTCAACGCCGTGCTTCGACGGTTTCTCAGCGGCGGGTCGTTATCGGCCACTACATAACAATATTGAATCGAATCGCGATTATTCGCGGCATTTTTAATACGCAACATTAAAGGAGTACGAGCATGTCAACCGCTGTAGAAGACCGTTTGCAGATCACCGACCTGATCACGGGCTGGATCCATCGCGATCTGGGCGAATGGGACAAGTTGCGCAACCTGTTCCATCCCGATGGCGAGATCGAAGTCACCTGGTTCGAAGGAGCGTTCACCGATTTCGTCGACGGTTCAATGCGCATGGGCGCATCCGCGTTGCGGACCAAGCATCTCATCGGCACGCCCGTTGTGACGTTCAACGGCGACCGGGCGGTGGTGGAAACCAACGCGGTCATCGTTGGAGAAAACGTCGAATTGGGATTGGGTTGTGTTGCCCACAACCGTTTCGTCGACACGGTTGAACGGCGCAATGGCGTGTGGAAACTGTGCAAACGCCAGAGCGTGTACGACATGGGTTCGTTTGCCTTTCCTGTGGGCATCGTGGCGATCGACGCCACCGTCGTTGCAAAGTATCCGCGTGAATATGCTCCGCTGGCGTATCTGCTTGAAAAGAGCGGTTTCCCCGTGAGTCGCATCTTTGCGACGCGTGGGAGTGAACTCGAAGTGGCAATGAAGGCCAAAGCCCAGAGCTGGTTGCTGGCGGAAGCTAATATTGCGTAGCCGACAATGTAGAGTTGGCTGCGTCGTGTTCCACGGTTGTATCCCGTAACGAATGCTTCTTCAAAGGCAGATCCGCAGGCACACGATCACTGTCGGCAGGTTGACGTCATTGAGCATACGGTAAGCGCGCTCGTGCGTTTCGTTCGGACCGGAATAGATCATCACCAACGCGTCGACCCCGATCGGGCGGCGCAACAGCTTTTCGAGGTCGTCCAACCGGTTCACGCGGAAGGTGTCGGCATAGGGTGGCTACATTGCGGCCTTTGCCGTCAATCATTCATACGATGAAGCCGCATTCCTGCACGACAGAGACCGGCGAACTGCTGGCGTTCGGCTACGCATACGGCCTGACAGTTCAACGCCTGCGCCGCTACGGCTTCCAGCCAGGAATTGAGGAAGATATCGTTACCCGCACAGACCAGCATGCGGACTTTTACGCTCTGATTTGATGGTGCGATGCCTTTTGTCTGATTACGACATCGCGCCGGACCGAACGGGGCACAGACGAGCACGGGGTCTGGAAACGCGTTACGCCTGAAGAATTTTCCTCCGCTTCTGCGCAGCGTACAGCTCGATTGCCTAACTTCTCTGCAGCGTTTATGCTGAATGGATCGTGCTGCGTGGTGAAGCGAAGGGCAGTCCGCGCGGCTAGATGGCCTATCCCACTTGCCGTGACATGGGACTCAGGTTAGCCCGACGCGGGACATTCCAGCTTCAGCTCGAGTCGGACCGTTGAACACAGGATGTTCGAGCGACGGGAGAAGTCCATGCGCAAGCCTCTACAGACGAGCGCTGTGTTGATGGCACTTGCCCTCAGCGGAAACGCAGTAGCCCATCCGAACATCGAGAGTTGCTGCATTCGAGAGTCTGGTTCCGGAGAGAATCTGGAAGGCTATCCGGCAAACTCATCGCGGGCAATGGCGACTAGCGGTGACAGGAACGTAGAAACCCGGGATGCCGCTCTTCCAGGAGATTCGTTCCGTCCCACCGAACGAGTGGCTCCCGACAGACTGGACAAATCGGTAAGTAAGGTGAGCGCCGCTCCCGAGCGACTTACGATCAGCAACAGTGGTGATGGAAGGGGCGACATCGAAAACGGCAGACCGGCCCTCCATCCGGCGACGCCGGACACGGTGACATCTCTCCCTACCGCGTTCGCCGCGCCGCACGTTATTCTTGATGGCACACCCATGCTCACCGGCAGCTGGCTAAGCAACGGCCAGTATGTACTCACCTTCGGCCTGAACGCCCGGAATTGACGCTGAGCGACTGACGCCATGTGGCACAGCGGTCGGGGAGGTGCCTTTCTTGTTCAGTACTTGCCCGAGAGCAGGTAACCCGCATTCGGAACTTGTGTATTCAGTCCCAGCGTTTTGAGGATGCGATAGACGGTCGACGTCGCGGCCGACAGGACCGGCTTGCCGAGGCGGTCCTCGACGGCCTGGATCGCGGGCAGCGAGGGCATTTGCACACATGCGGAGAGCACGACGGCGTCTGCGTTGCTGATATCGAGGCGATCGGCGTGACCGATCAGATTCAGCGGATCGAGGCGGCCAACAGCGAGATTGTCCGACACTTCCAGGCTGATCGAGTCGGTCACTTCGATGTCTTCGCTCTGGATGTAATCGACGACCTGTTGCGTCAGCGGCTTCATGTACGGCGTGATGATCGCGACGCGCTTGAATCCCATCGTCTTCACACCTTCGACCAATGCGCCCGCCGAGCTGACGATCGGCGTCGGGGCTCCGTTGCTTTCGACGGTCTTTTTAAGGCGCGATTCCGACGTGCGGTGATAACCAGCGCCCTGGCACATGATCGCGACGAGGCACGCATAGGCAAGCACATCGCAGCGCGCGTCGCTGAGTTCGAGCGCGCAGCGGTCGCTATCCACGTCCATCTTTTTCAGTTCTTCCGGCGTGACATGCATCATGCGCATGCGTGCAGAGTGGAACGTAAAGCGCTCGTCGGGGAAGAGCTCGTAGCGCGAGGTCAGCATCGCGGGAATTTCCGTTTCCATCGTCGTATTCGAGCTGGGAACGATCTGGCCGATTCGATAGGTCTTCATGGGTTTCTGGCTGGCGAGAGTTGAAAATCAGTTTCCGCTTGTGAGTTGAACGCCCTGCGTTTCCCGAAGCGTGAACACGAGAAGCGCGGCGGTGACATACGCAATGGACGCGATGCAGTAGGTCATCGTGAAACCGATCAGCGGAATCAGCGCGGGCACGAGCTTGATGCCGGCGATTGCGCCGACGCGTCCAAAGTTGAAGCAAAATCCTGCGGCCGTCGAACGGATGCTGGTGGGGAAGAGTTCCGCGTACCACGCACCGAAGCCGCTGAAATAACCGGTAAAGAAGCCGAGCAACGCCGACAGCACGCCGATGATGGCGATGTTCTGTACGTTGAATTCGAGCTTGCCATTGGTCAGCGGAATCATCGTCGCGCCATAGGCGAACACGGGTACGGCAATCGCGATGCCGATAAAGAAGCCCGCAAATGCCGCGCGCCGTCCGAAGCGCTCCGCCAGCGAGCCGTACGCGAGATAGCCAAGCGTCGCGCCGATGCCCGTCCACACCAGAAAGACAGGCGCCTGATCGATGCGCACATGCAAGATGCTCTGCAGATAGGTCGGGGTGAACGTGGTGATGATCCAGTACCCGTACATGCCGAGAACCGAAATCGCGAGCGCGAGCAGGGTCGTGCGCCGGTACTCGGGCTGGAAGATCTGCAACAGGTTTGCTTTGCTGGCGTGGGTCTTCAGGAACTCGCGATTCGCGAGCCACACGGGCGATTCCTTCACGAAGAAAAGAATGAAGATAGCGACGCCGTAAGCAGGCACAGCGGACAGAATGAAGAGCCTGCGCCACGAATCGGGGTTCGACGCATCGAGCAGCGTCCAGGCGAAGATCGCGGCCAGCAGGCTGCCGCCGGACCAGCCCGTCTGCATCACGGCGATCGCCTTCGCGCGGCCCGACGGCGGCCAGATTTCGCTGACGAGGGCAACGGCCGCGGACCACAATCCGCCTACGCCGATGCCCACCGCGAACCGATACACGTTGAGTTCGACGATGCTGTGGGCGAAGCCGCACAGCAGCGTGCCCGTGGCGTAAGTGAGAACAGAAATGAGCAACGTGCGCTTGCGACCGATCTTGTCGGAGACGTTACCGAGAAAGAAGCCGCCAATGCCCGTCGCGAGCAGGAACCACGCGACGGTCGATACCACGTCGGCGAGCGACGCCGAGAACGTATGCGAGACAGCGAGAATGACGAACCCGAACACGGTTGCGTCGAGTGCGTCGAACAACCACGCGCCCCACGAACCACCGAGCGTCACGTAACGTGCGAGGCGCGGCATCTGATCGGAAGAGGCTGCGTGAGCCGTCCTTGTCTCCATTGCTCCAGTACTATTCATTTTGTAGTCCATTGACGGCCGGGCGGCCGTGTTGATCCAGATGCGCGCACGCGCGTCGATGCAGCCGACGTTGCTCGAATACCCGATGCGGGTGGAGTGTTCGCTAGAGGCGCCTGCTCGTGGCGGGGCGCCTGATTGCGAGGAGCGCCAAACAGTGGTGGCACCACGCATACGCGGCGAGTGACTTGATGCTAAGGAGATGGCTGCGCGCTGTACACCAGTGAATGGCTATCCTGCCATCGCGAACCGTTATGGCCGGATTGGCAGGTCAGCTGAGCTCGACGGCTTCAGTTGCTCGCGCGAAGATGCTCGAAAAAGAGCCGCGCAACGGGTGACAGCGCGTCGGCCCGGCGCACGCATACGACCAGCTCGCGCTTCGCCCATGGCTCATCGAGCTTCAGCGTGCGCGTGCCGGGCAACCGGTACAGGTCCGCGTTGCCCGCGGGCAGGATGCCGACACCCATGCCTACCTGCACCATCTTGCACAGCGCGTCATACGACGACACTTCGACCTTCGCCCGCAATGTTTTTCCCACCCGGTTCGCCTCCGTGAGCATCTGGAAGCGCAGATGTGTGCCCGCGCGAAGCACCACATGCTCATGGTCGAGCGTTTCCGCGAATGTGACATGCCGGCGGTTCGCCAGCGGATGACGGGACGGGACGAGCACCTTTAATTCGTCGGTGCGAAACGGATGGACCTCGATATCGGCGCTATACGGCAGCCTTGTAAAGACGCCGATCTCCGCGACGTTTTCCGAAATGCCCTCGGTGATCGCGAGACTGTCTCGCTCGATCAGCGAGATATTGATGTCCGGATAGCGCTCGCTGAACGACTTGACGATGGGCGGCATGAAGGTCGAAATCGCCGAGATGTTGACGAGCACGCGCACCGATCCACGCAGACCGTCCGAATACGCCTTCATTTGCAGGACGATATTGCGCATGTCGTCCAGCACATCGCGTGCGAGTATCGACAGTCTGACGCCCGCCGCTGTCGGCGTGATGCCCTTGTTCGTGCGCGTGAGCAGCGGCGTGCCGAACAGTTCTTCGAGCTCCCTGAGGCGCTTGCTCACGGCCGGTGCGGCGATGTGCTCGAGCTCGGCCGCACTGGCGATCGTGCCTTCTTCCACGACGCGCACGAACAGCTTGAGAGAAACGGGATCAAGCTTCAATGCGCGCTCCTCTACTGACGGCGCACAAGACTTTGCCGCACGTCATGCATTGGGCTGTTGCGGCTGATTGAGCCATTCGACTATATTGCGGACCGTATCGCCGTAGAACGTCTGATACAACTCATGCGCCACATAGCCGATATGCGGCGTGGCAAGCACGTTGGTCAGCGAGCGAAACGGGTCCGTTAGCTGGAGCGGCTCGGTGTCGTAAACGTCGACGGCGGCGCCTGCGATCTGTCCGCTCTTTAGCGCGGCGATTAACGCCGCCGTATCGACGATCGGACCGCGCGACGTATTGACGATACGGCTCGTGCGCTTCATCCTGGCTAGCTCTTCCGCACCGACCAGACCCCGCGTTCGGTCGCTCAGGCGGACATGGATGGAGAGGAAGTCGGAAGCCGAGAACAGGGTATCCCTGTCGACCAGTTGTACGCCTTTCGATTCCGCGCGCTCGGCCGTCAGGTTCTGGCTCCAGGCAATCACATTCATTCTGAACGCGCGGCCGATCACGCCGACGGCCGAACCAATATGCCCAAGCCCGAGCAGGCCGAGCGTCTTGCCCGCCAGTTCCGTGCCGATCATCTGTTGCCAGCCGCCTTCGCGCAACGATTGGTTTTCGGCCGGGATATGGCGTGCCATCGCGAGAATCATCGCCCATGTGAACTCGATGGTCGGCGTGGACGAGTAACCCGTGTGGACGACCTTGACGCCGCGCTCTGCCGCTGCGTCCGTGTCGATCGACGCGTTGCCCGAACCCGTCGATGCAATCAGCTTGAGGTTCGGCAGGCGTTCGATGATCTCACGCGTAAGCGGCGTGCGCTCGCGCATCACGCACACGACGTCGAAGGGCTTCAACCGTTCGATCACTTGTGCCGGGTCTGCAACATGGTCGTTGAAGACCGTGATTTCCGCGCGATTCTCCAGCGGTGACCAGTCCGCCACTTTGAGCGCGACGTTCTGGTAGTCGTCGAGGACAGCAACTTTGATGAGGGGCGAGTTGGTCATGATGAGCTTCCATATTTGATTGCCGTCATGTGCATCGCGCAACAATGGCACCGGGCAGTGTGACATAAGGCTGCAGCTATTGCTCGTGCCCTGCCATGGTGTATCGCTTGCTGACCTGGCACGCGGCACAAAGAAGCAAGTATTCGGATAGCACTCAAGAGCTGGTCTCATGGAAACTGCTCACCATTGAACCAAAGCCACCTCACAGCGCTTACCCCATAGCGCGCTTAGGGAATCGTTATTTCGTTGAATTTCCGGAAGCCAACCGAGTTCCTCTACAACAGTCGTAAAGGTAACCGTAAAACTTCCGGATGGAAGGGCGCATTTTGACTGACTGCCCATCGGGAGTTCGAGCTGTCGCAGGCTCCAGCCGGCGCGCCACGCGCCACGGCGCGTCAGTCGCGCTCGATCGCGATGGCTTGTCGTGCGCCGTGCTGTAGCAGCCTGACAGCGTCCACCAGCCGTCGCCGGAAATCCTCCCGGTTCGCCAGTTCGGGCGGGAACACCTCCTTGATCGCCAGCATCGTTTCGACGAGTTGCTCCGGATCGGTACGGACACTCGCCGTGAGGCGTGCAGCCATCGGATCGCTGATGTCATAACGCGTCCCGTCGTCGGCGTGTCCGCGCAGGAACACGAGCCATGCCGCGACGGCCAGCGTGAGCCGTTCGATCGTTTGCCCTGCGTTCAAACGCGCCTCGATCGTTGCGAGCAGCCGAGGAGGAATCTTCTGGCTGCCGTCCATCGCGATCTGCGCGGTGCGATGCTTGAGCGCCGCATTCGCATAACGCGCGAGCAGTGCGTCACGATAGGCGAGCACGTCGAATGAAGGCGGCACGTCGAGCGTCGGCGCGATTTCGTCCGTCATCATCGCGTGGATCAGTGTTCTCAGAGGCGGATGGGCGATCGCTTCGTCGATGGTCGTGAAGCCCGCGAGCATCGACAGATACGCGAGCGTCGAATGCGTGCCGTTGAGCATGCGCAGCTTGGCGAGTTCGAACGGCATCACGTCATCGACGAGTTGTGCGCCGGCTCGTTCCCACGCGGGGCGTCCCGACGGAAAGCGGTCTTCGATCACCCATTGGCGAAACGGCTCGCATGGCACGGGCACGGCGTCGTGGGTATGTAATGCGTTCAGCGCCGCTTCGCGGTCGGCGTCGGTGGTGGAGGGCACGATGCGGTCCACCATCGTCGACGGAAACGCGACATGCGCGTCGATCCAGTCGGCGAGTTCACGCTCGAGCATGCGTGCAAACGACACGACCGCCTGCTTCAAGGCCGCGCCGTTGTGCGAGAGGTTGTCGCACGACAGCACAGTGAAGGGCGGCGTGCCGGCATCGCGTCTTTGTCTGAGGGAGGCGGCGAGGATGCCAGGCACAGTGGACGGCTCGTCCGGATGCGCCAGATCGTGCGCGATCCCTGCGTGGTTCAGGTCGACGTCGCCCGTTCGCGTGTCGCGGCAGTAGCCCTTCTCGGTGACCGTCAGCGAGACGATGCGCACGTTTTCATCGGCTAGCAATTCGAAAAGACGCGCACGGTCGTGCGGCATCGCGAGCACTTCCTTGAGCGCACGAATCACCGTGACGCTCACGCCTTCGGGCCCGCGTTCGACCACGCTATACAAGCCGTCCTGCGCCATCAACGCATCGCGCTTGCCCACGTCGCCCTGCAAGGTCACGCCGCAGATGCCCCAGTCGCCACCCGCCGCGAGCATGGCTTCTTCCGTATAAACGGCCTCGTGCGCGCGATGAAAATTACCGATTCCCAAGTGAACGATACCGATGCGTGGATCGCGCCACGCCGGCCCCAGCACGTGGTCGTTCAATGAGTTGAGTGCGGTGCGGCAAAGCGATGGGTTGGCGGTCATGTTCAGGTCCGAAGCGCGGGAAAACCCGTTGTTGACGATTCAATATACTTGTATGGTAGCATCACTTCCATCGAATGCGACTCAAGGAAATCCCCATGAAAATCGTCCGCGCCGATGTGATCGTCACGTGTCCCGGCCGCAACTTCGTCACGCTTAAGGTGGTGACGGACGAGGGCGTGCATGGCATCGGCGATGCCACGTTGAACGGCCGCGAACTCGCGGTGGCGTCGTATCTGAAGGACCATGTGTGCCCATTGCTGATCGGGCGCGATCCGGGACGCATCGAGGATATCTGGCAATTTCTTTACAAGGGCGCGTACTGGCGCCGCGGCCCGGTAACGATGACCGCGATCGCCGCTGTCGATATGGCGCTGTGGGACATTCTCGGCAAGGTGGCGAACCTGCCGCTGTACCGGCTGCTGGGCGGCGCGTCGCGTGAAGGCGTGATGGTCTACGGCCATGCGACGGGGCGCGACATTCCCGAAGCGCTCGACCGTTACCAGGAGCACATCGAAGCCGGCTACAAGGCTATTCGCATTCAGTGCGGCGTGCCGAACATGCGCTCGGTCTATGGCGTGTCGAAGGGTTCCGGCATGTACGAGCCCGCGACCAAAGGTGCCGTCGAGGAGCAAAGCTGGTCGACGGAAAAGTATCTCGACTTCGTACCGAAGCTCTTCGAAGCCGTGCGCGACAAGTTTGGCTTCGATACCCACATGCTGCACGACGTGCATCACCGGCTCACGCCGATCGAAGCGGCGCGCCTGGGTAAATCGGTCGAGCCGTATCGGCTCTTCTGGATGGAAGACCCGACGCCCGCCGAAAACCAGGCGGGCTTCCGCCTGATACGCGAGCACACGGTCACGCCAATCGCGGTCGGCGAAGTGTTCAACAGCATCTGGGACTGCAAGCAACTGATCGAAGAGCAGTTGATCGACTACATCCGCGCGACGCTCACGCACGCGGGCGGCATCACGCACCTGAAGCGCATCGCCGATTTCGCTTCGCTCTATCAGGTGCGCACGGGCTGTCACGGGCCATCGGATCTGTCGCCCGTCTGCATGGGCGCGGCGCTTCACTTCGACCTGTGGGTGCCGAACTTCGGCGTGCAGGAATACATGGGCTTTCCGAAAGAAGCGCTCGACGTGTTCCCGCATGCGTGGAGCTTCGATCACGGCATGATGCATCCCGGCGAGGCGCCGGGACATGGTGTCGATATCGATGAGGAAGCGGCCGCGCGCTATCCGTACGACCCGGCGTATCTGCCCGTCGCGCGGCTCGAAGACGGCACGTTGTGGAACTGGTAAGTCCCTTCGACAGATAAAACGACAGCCAGGAGACAGGCATGGCAGACAAGAAAACCCGTGCGATGCTGCGGCGCGTGGCCGCTGCATCGACGATCGGCACGGCCGCCGAGTACTACGATTTCTTCGTGTACGGCACGGCTGCCGTGCTCGTGTTCGGCGCGAAGTTCTTCCCGTCGAGCGACCCGCTGATCGGCACGCTCGCGGCATTCGCGACCTACGCCGTGGGGTTCGTGGCACGGCCACTCGGCGGCATCGTGTTCGGCCATTTCGGCGATCGCATCGGACGCAAGAAGGCGTTGATCGTCACGATCCTGATCGTCGGGCTGGGGACGTTCGCGATCGGCCTGCTGCCGGACTATTCGCAGATCGGCGTCTGGGCGCCTGCATCGCTGATACTGATTCGCGTGCTGCAGGGCTTCGGCGTAGGTGGTGAACAAGCGGGCGCGGTGTTGTTGACGGCGGAATATGCACCGCCTCGCGAGCGCGGTTTTTTCGCGAGTCTCGTGCAGCTCGGCGCACCTGCGGGCTTCCTGATTCCGTCGGGTCTATTCGCGCTGCTGAGCGCGACACTCACGCATGAGCAACTGATGGACTGGGGCTGGCGTCTGCCGTTTCTGGGCAGCATCGTACTGGTCGTAGTCGGCCTGTATATCCGGCTGCGCACGGAAGAGTCGCCGATCTTCGCCAGCATCCGCGAGACGAAGGCAGTCGAGTCGCGGCCGGTGGTCGAGGTCGTGAAGCAGTTCGGGCCTACCATCGTGAAAGGCGTCGGCGCGAAGCTGATCGAGGCGTGCACGTTCGCGATGTACACGATGATCGTCCTCGCCTACGGACGTGCCCACGGCATCAGCGAAAGCCTGCTGCTGCAGACCATCATCGTTGCTGTCGTGCTGGAGCTTCTCGCGATTCCGCTGGTCGGCGCGCTGTCGGATCGCATCGGCCGGCGCACGACGTTCATCACGGGCGCGGTGCTGCAAGTGCTGCTCGTCGTGCCACTGTTTCATGCCGTCGACAGCGGCAACCGTCTCGCGATCCAGGCGGCGATGATACTCGCGATCTCGGTCGGTCACAGTCTGTGCTATGCGCCTCAGGCATCGCTTTTCCCCGAGCTCTTTCCAGCGCGCGTGCGATGCAGCGGCATTGCGCTCATCTGGCAGATTGGATCGCTGATCGGCAGCGGTGTGCTCGGACTCGTCGCGGTCAAACTGATTCAGGCGACACACGGAAATTCGATCGGGCTTGTCATCTATGTGGCGTTGCTCGGGATCGTCTCGGCCGTCTGCATTTTCCTTCTCCCCGAAACCGCTCCCGCGCGACGCGGCGGGGATCTCCATGACTGGGGCGCGCCGCAACGCGAGCCAGCCTTGCACGAAGCACACGCATCGGCCGCTTTCGCTGCAGGCCAATAGCGCGCCAACAAGCACGCCGATACGGCAGCCCCTTGATACAGGATCACGACCATGTTTGCAGCCGTTCTCCACGAACCGAAGAAACTCCTCATCGACGAACTCGATGATCCGCAACCGCAAGCCGGTCAGGTCCAGATTCGCGTGCGCGCTGGCGGCATCTGCGGCTCCGATCTCTCGTATTACTTCAAGGGCAAGAGCGGCGATTTCGCGGTGCGCGAACCGTTCGTGCTGGGTCATGAAGTCGCGGGTGAAGTCGCGGCGCTAGGCGAGGGCGTGAGCGGCCTTGCCGTCGGGCAGCGTGTCGCCGTGAATCCGGGGCTCAACTGCGGCGTCTGCCGATACTGCGTCAAGGGCATGCCGAATCATTGCCTGAACATGCGCTTCATGGGCAGCGCGTCGACGTTTCCGCACATGCAGGGCATGTTCCGCCAGTTCATCGCGGTGAGCGCGCATCAGTGCGTGCCCGTGCCGGACGGACTCGACTTCGCGCAGGCGTCGATGGCCGAGCCGCTCGCGGTGGCGCTGCATGCGCTGCGCCTGGCCGGCTCGCTGGTCGGAGCGAAGGTGCTGCTGGTGGGTTGTGGACCGATCGGTTGCATTCTGCTTGCCGTGGCGAAGCGGGCGGGCGCGCACCGCATCGTTGCACTCGATCTCGCGGAAAAAGCATTGCAAATGGCGGCGACACTCGGCGCCGACGAAACCGTGCTCGCCAACGATCAAACACGCATCGATCAGTGGGCGCAGCAGCGCGGCACTTTCGACGTGGTGCTGGAGGCGTCGGGTAGTACGGCAGGCCTCGATACCGCGTTGCGCGCGGCGCGCGCGGGCGGCACGGTCATCCAGGTCGGCAATCTGCCGGCGGGGCAGTCGCCCGTGGCGGCAAACCTGGTGATGTCGAAGGAGCTTCGCTATCAGGGCTCGTTCCGCTTCACCGACGAATACGCCGTTGCCGCCGAAGAACTCGGCGCGCACAAGATCGATCTGCGCCCGCTGATGACGCACGCGTTCTCGCTCGAAGAAGCGAACCGTGCCTTCGAAGTCGCGCAAGACCGCACGCAATCGATGAAGGTTCATCTGAAGTTCGACTAACTCATCCACATGAACCGCCTGGACAGACAAAGAGGCGGAGCACTGGAGACACACCATGATCAAGAGCCAGCGATGGTTCGTCGTCGGCCTGCTGTTTCTTGCGGGCGTCATCAATTACCTCGACCGCGCGGCCCTTTCGATCGCCGCGCCGCTGATCCAGAAAGACCTGAACTTTTCGCATGCACAGATGGGCATCGTGTTCAGCAGTTTCTTCATCGGCTATGCGCTGTTCAACTTCATCGGCGGCGTGGCCTCCGATAAATTTGGCGCGAAGAAAGTGTTCGGCGGCGCGATGGGCATCTGGTCGATCTTCTGCGGCGCCACGGCGCTCGCGAGCGGGCTCGTCTCGCTGATCGTGCTGCGTGTGCTGTTCGGCATGGGGGAGGGCCCGTTCAGTTCGTCGAACAGCAAGATGGTGAACAACTGGTTTCCGCGCCGCGAAGTGGCGAGCGCGATCGGCGTCATCAGCTCGGGCACGCCGCTCGGCGGCGCGCTCGCGGGGCCTGTGGTCGGCTATATGGCGATCCAGTTCGGCTGGCGCTGGGCGTTCGTCGCGATTATGGTGTTCGGCCTCGCGTGGCTCGTGTTCTGGTCGTTTGCCACGACCGAACATCCGCAGCAGAACAGGCGCGTGAAGCCGGCCGAACTCGATCTGATCGTCGCGGGCCAGCAGCAGGCTTCGTCGATGGAACATGCGCCCGCGGGTAAGAAGACGGGACTCGGCTTCTACCTGAAGCAACCCATCATCCTCGCGACCGCGCTGGCGTTCTTCTCCTACAACTACGTGCTGTTCTTCTTTCTATCGTGGTTCCCGACCTATCTGACGGAAGCTCATCACATGTCGCTGCACGACATGAGCATCGCGACGGTGATCCCGTGGGTGCTCGGCAGCATCGGGCTCGCGGCAGGCGGCTTCATCACCGACTTCATCCTGCGCCTGACGGGCAAGCCGTTGCTGTCGCGGCGGATCGTGCTGTCGGTGTGCCTCGGCGCGGCGGCCGTGTGCGTCGGCTTCGCCGGACGCGTGCAGAGCATGCAGGGCGCCGTGGCGCTGATGTCGGTTTCGATTTTCTTCCTGTACGTCACCGGCTCCGTCTACTGGGCGGTGATCCAGGATACGGTGCGCCGCGAGAACGTGGGCGGCGTGGGCGGCTTCGTGCATCTGCTCGCCAATCTCGCGGGCGTGATCGGACCGGCCGTGACGGGCTTCATCGTGCAGGCCACGCACGGCGCGTATGGCAGCGCATTTGTGCTGGCCGGAGCGATCGCGGTGATCGGCGCGCTGTGCGCACTCGTGTTCATCCGCGAACCCAAGTCGCAAAAAGCCCCCGCAGAGCGTAAACTAGTATGGTAGTTTTGCGATACTAGTCTTCGATTACCCGGTATGGACACGAAAATTGCAAGCCCGAAGTCCGCGTCGCGGCGCGAGAAAAGAACCGCCACGCTGACCGTTGCTCCCGTCGCGAGTCAGGCCCGCGCGGTTTCCGACGGCGAAGTGAAAACGCCGCTGCGCGGCGCGCTGATGGGTTTGTCCGTCGAATCGCACGAGCCGATCGGCAAGCAGATCTTCCGCTCGTTGCGCGAGGCGATCTTTACGGGGCTGCTCGCGCCCGGCACACCGCTTTCAGAGAAAGAGGTGTCGGAGATGTTTCAGGTGTCCCGGCAGCCCGTGCGCGAAGCCTTCATCAAGCTCGTCGAGGCCGGCGTGCTGCAGGTGTTGCCGCAGCGCGGCACCTTCGTGAAGCGGATCTCCCCGCGAAAGGTGCGCGAGGGGCGTTTCATTCGCGAGGCGATCGAGGCGGCCGTCGTACGCAAGGCGGCCGTGGCCATTACCGATGCGCAACTGGCGGAACTTGCCGCGAACCTGCGCGAGCAGAAGGTGGCGGCAAAAGTCAATGACACGGCCGCGTTTCTCGCCTGCGACGAGCAGTTTCACTTCCTGATCGCTCAGTCCATCGATTGCGTTGCGGCGTGGGAGACGATCCAGGACATCAAGGCGCAGATGGATCGTGTGCGCTATCTGAGTCTGCATGAAGTGTCGCCGCTCGACCTGCTGATCAAGCAGCACGCGCTGATCGTAAGCGGGCTGAAGGCGCACGATCCCGACGCCGCGGAAAACGCGATGCGCGCGCATTTGCGGGAGATTCTGGTGTCGCTCGGGCCAGTGGCGCAGCTCAACCCGGACTGGTTCGAACCGGACGAGCCTGAGGCCGTGCGGTTGATCCTCTAACGTTCAAAAACCGCCGTGTGCCTGGCAAGGCTTCCTGCAGCGGAAATGGGCCGCGTGCGGCGCAACGCTCGGCGGCGGACTTTCGTTTTCGCCGACATCTCCGGACGACTCAACATGGCTGCGTCGAGGGTGAATCGCTTATGGTGAAGACGCATGCGAGGCGGCGCGTGGCCCGCCACGCCGCCGCCCTGTCCACGCAAAGACATGACAGAGCGTTCGCAGATTTCCACGTCATGCCCGATGCAATCGAGCGTCAGGGCGGCAGCGAGACCCGCTATCGAGCCTCCTGCAATGATCACTTTCATCGTTGGCGACTCCTGTCCCCGGCAGGCGGTGAACTTCGATCATTGTGTCCGTGACGCCCGTTCGCCGCATCGAAGGCGGCAGTGGTATGCCACTACTAGATGCGAAGGAGTTTGCCTGCGTTGCCGCCAAGAATCATCGCGCGCTGCTGCGCGGTAAGGTCCAGACGGTCGAGAAAACGCACAGGCTGCTCGTAACCCATATCGAAGCAGTAATCGCTTCCGAGTACCAGTCTGTCTACGCCGATGTTCTGCATCAGATAGTCGAGTACCGGGCCGGAATGAGAAACCGTGTCATAACAGAAGCGCCTTAAATAGCTGCTCGGCTTTTGTGCCAGTCGCCGCGTTTCCGGGCGTGCCGTCCAACCTGCATCGAGACGTCCGATGAGGATCGGCAACGCGCCGCCCGCGTGCGGCAGGGTCACCTGCAGTTCCGGAAAACGATCGAGCACGCCGCCGAAAATCAGGTGCGATCCGGCAATCGCCGTATCGAAGGGATTACCTAGCAGATTGCTGAGGTAGAAATCACCGAGTCTCGAACCTCCAACTGTCTGCTGCGGATGCAGGAAGACCGGGAGATTCAATTGCTCGATGCGCGCGAAGACGGGCAAAAACAGCGGGTCGTCGAGGTCGCGATTGTTGATGTTCGTGCCCATGTACACGCCTCGGACGCCGGGCAATTGCGATGCGCGCTCTAGTTCGTCGATTGCGTCGGTAGCGTTCAGCATTGGCAGTGTTGCGAGCACGACGAATCGCGTCGGATGCTCCTGGCAGATTCGCGACGCCGCTGTGTTCCACTCACGCGCGAGCCTCGCATTGAAGTTCCGGTCTCCCCAATATGCCATCGGCACACTCAGCGACAATGCCTGTACATCGACGCCGGATGCATCCATGTCCTTGAGCCGCTCATCCACGTTGATGAACTTCATCGGCAGAGGGCCGAGACCGCCGGCGGGCGTCTGGAAAGTAAAGGACTTGTCGTCGCAGACGAACGCTCCGCCGAACTGCTTCCCAGCGCCGCCAACGAGATCGCAATAGCTTTCCGGGTAGTAGTGCGCGTGAATGTCGATCGATCTAACTGCGGTTCGCGACAGGCCCAATGCCGCGCTCCGAGCCTCCGCTGCCGAAGCGGTTCGTCCGGCGATCACGGTGCCCGCCAGCGCACTGAGGGCGCCAAGCAGGCGTCGGCGGCCGGGTGAGACGCAACACAGGCAATTCATCATCTTGTCTCCGTTTTTGTTCAAGTCGTTTCTGTCAGGTTCTTTAGCTACGTTTAGCCATGCCCAGTTCGCAGTCGACGAGTTGTCTGTCAAACAGCGCACGCTCGCCCTTTGCACGCGCTGAGTTGTCGAACAGCGAGAACACCACGATCCCGGCGAACGCGACAATCATCGAAAAGAGCGCGGGGTATTCATACGGGTACAGGGCGTGTGCGTGGCCGAGCACCTGTACCCAGACGGTCGGGCTCAGCACAGTCAGCGTGACGGCCGTTATGAGCCCGAGCATGCCGCCCACGACGGCGCCGCGCGTTGTCAGCCCACGCCAGTAAATCGAAAGCAGCAGCACGGGGAAGTTCGAACTCGCCGCGATCGAGAACGTCAGGCTGACGATGAAGGCGATGTTCTGCTTTTCGAAGGCGATGCCGAGCAGAATCGACAGAACGCCAAGTACGAGCGTCGTCACGCGCGATACGCGCATTTCTTCGCGGTCCGTGCATTTGCCGCCGCGCAAAACATTTGCGTAGAGATCGTGCGAGATCGCGGACGATCCAGCCAGCGTCAGCCCCGCGACCACGGCAAGAATGGTCGAGAATGCGACGGCACAGATGAAGCCAAGAAACACGTTGCCGCCGACCGCATGGGCCAGGTGAATCGCGACCATGTTTGCACCGCCGGTCACCGCACCTGCTGCGTTGTGATACTGCGGGTCCGGTGCCACGAGAGCAATCGACCCGAAGCCGATGATGATGATCAGCGCATAGCCAATACCGACGATCCCCGTCGCGTACAGAACGCTTTTGCGTGCGGCCTGAACATCGCCCACGGTGAAGAAGCGCATCAGGATATGCGGCAGCCCCGCTGTGCCGAAGATCAGCGCAAGACCGAGGGATACCGCGGAAACAGGATCCGAAACCAGGCCGCCCGGACTCATGATCGCTACGTGCTTCGGATGCGCGAGTATCGCCTGCGCGAAAAGCGCATTCATGCTGAAGCCGAAACGACTGAGCACCATGAACGCCATGAATGCCGCGCCCGCCAGGAGCAGGACCGCCTTGATGATCTGGATCCACGTCGTTGCCAGCATGCCGCCGAAGAACACGTACACGACCATCAGCACGCCAACGACCACCACGGCAACGGTGTAGTTCAGGCCGAACAGCAGTTCGACCAGCTTTCCCGCGCCGACCATTTGCGACACGAGGTACAGCAACACGATCACGATCGAACTCGATGCCGCAAATGCGCGTATCGGCCGTTGCTGGAGACGATAGGAGACCACGTCGGCCAGCGTGTACTTGCCGAGATTGCGCAGCGGTTCGGCGATCAGGAAGAGAATGATCTGCCAGCTCGCGAGGAAGCCGACGGAGTAGATCAGGCCGTCATAGCCGCTCGTGAAGACAAGCGCCGAGATGCCGAGCAACGACGCCGCCGACATATAGTCGCCTGCAATGGCCCAGCCGTTCTGGAACGCGGTGATCTTTCCTCCCGCCGCGTAGTGATCGGCCACGCTGTTGTTCTTGCGCGCCGCCCAGCGGGTGATCAAAAGCGTCGAGGCGACGAACAGCAGGAACATGCCGATCGCAATCGGATTGTGGCCGTGCGCGAGCGACGAGGGCTCTGACGCGAGCGCGGGCAATGCGTCGATGGCGAGGATCGACGTCAGCAGAAAGCGCTTCATTGTTCGTTTCCTTCCCGGATGTCCGCGACGATCGCGTCATGAACCGAATTGGCTTGATAGACGTACACGGCGACCAGCGCAAACGTGACGACGAACATGCCGAAGCCGACGGGTATGCCCCATGTCGCAGGTTGACCTTGCACGATGGGTTGCCCGAGCAGGCGCGGCGAGAAAGCGAGCGTGAGGATGAACGCGAAATAGATCGCAAGCATCACGAATGTCAGCGACCAGGCGAGTGTCCGGCGACGCCGCACCAGATAACTAAAGCGCGCGTCGTTGAGCAGCGGGTGTGTCGTCGCGGCGGGTACCGCCGTGCTTCCAATCGCAGCGGCTGCCGTTGCGGGGAGGGAGTGGTCCACGATGTCTCCTTCGTGTCGATTGTCGTGAAGTGGGCGAGCTGCCGGACGGGCGGATGCCGCCCGTCTCCACTCGCAATCAGAAATGCGCCGGAACGGCCGTCTCGCGCATCACGGCTTCTGGTGTCCGGTAACGCTCGGCCATTTCGCGTTCGGTCGGGGTCTTCAACTGTGCCTGCATGTAGGCGCCAAGATGGCGCGCATGCTGAACGATCGCGGTCCCGAACTGGGTGCGAACCTCGCTGTAGTCGGACAACGCGTCGAGCGTGTCGGCGTGTTTGCGCAGCGCGGTGACGAGTGCCATTGCATCTCCCGCGGCTTTGGTCACGCCCATGCCGCAATGCGGCCGTGCGACGAACGCGGCGTCGCCGAGCAGCGCAATGCGGCCAAATGCCATTTGCGGCACTTCGAGATCGAAGATCGGCTGGAAAAGCGGCTGGCTTGCCTTCGTGACGACTTCCGCGAACTGGGGCGAAAGAAGGTCGAGCGCGGCGTCTTGCATGTCGGCGAGCACGTCGCGCCGGATGAGCGTCGGCGGAATGCCGCCCGTCCAGAGTTTGCCTGTGGCATCCGTCAACAGGTCTGGCAGATCCATGTCTTCGCTGGTGGGGCGATACCAGACGAAGTTGTAGCGCCGCTCGCCGCGCCTGGTGCTGTTTCCCAAACCGGCGACGGGATAGCCGATGATCTGCTCACGCGGCGGCAGGCAGAATGCGAACTTCTCGAAGAGGGCGTCGCGTGTGGCTATGGACAGCGCGAGTTCGTCGACGAGACCGCGCCACGCGACATAACCCGCGTACTGAAGCTGAACGTCAGGAAGAAGCTGTTCGCGCACGGCGGAGCGAAAACCATCCGCCGCAATGATCATGTCGGCATGGATGACGGCGCCGTCGGCAAGCGTGATGGCCGCGTGCTCCGGCCCGTCGACGACGGCCGTCACGACCGCGCCTGAATGGTAGTGCTGATCGGGCAAAGCCGAGCGAAGCACGTGATACATCTTGCTCCACGCGGTCAGCGTCTGAGGAAGATTGCGTTCCGAAATGATCGAGCCATCCTGCGCGAGCGTGACGCGCGATTCCACCTTGACGCCGATCGACTCGTCGAGGCGGACGTCCGCCGCCTGCATCACGTCGAACAGCTCGGCGTGCGTGACGATGCCCGCGCCGCGGCCCGACAGTTCGTCCGGCACGCGCTCGAAGACATCCACATCCCAGCCATTGCGCAGGAGAAGATTCGCAGCGAAAAGGCCGCCCAGCGAACCGCCGATGATGGCTGCTTTCCGTTTCGTCGAAGTGTTGTTCATGTCAGTCTCCGTGGGCTGTGATGTTCTGGGTGCTCAAGTGAGCGACCTCGGCGGCGGGGAAGTTGAGTTCGATCGTGACCCCCGACGGATCTTCGATGAACACCTGGTGCAGTCCGAGGCTCGGCACGGTCCGGTCGCGCCACGCGATGTTTTCGGCGCGCAACGTGTCCCATATCTGCTGAACGCCAGTGGCCAGAAATGCGATGTGGTCGACGGTTCCTGTTCCTGTCGCCGGCAGGTCCTTGTCGCCGAGATATGCAGCGAGTCCGTCCGGGTTGGCCGGGTCGACCCCGATGATGTGGACCGTGCCGTAATCGGCTTCGTCGCCGCCCTTGTAAAGCCATGCGCCGGGGAAGTCGAACGGCGGGCGATAGCCGCGTTTGAAGCCGAGCACGCGTTCGTAAAAACGGCACGATTTCTCGAGATCGAGCGTGCGGATCGAGTAGTGGGCGAGTCTGGAAATAGGCATGAAGCTCTCCTGCTATTTATCGATCGATTAATGATCGTTCGATAAATTCTAGTCGAAAAAATCTTTTGGAAGTAGCGTGTTGGAAAGGGTGTTAACCCTGGGGAGAGGGAGACGGCGTGCGCGCCGCGCGAGGAAACTGGGGTGTCACCCGCGCGCGACGAAGGGAAGGGGCAGGATATTGGCGTGGAAGCGGGCCGCTCGATGCAGAAACCGCCGCGTTAAGCCGATTTTCCCGTTTTGCGGCTCGACTGCTTGAGCGCGTTGGGAACGCCATTCAGGAAGGCATCGATCTGCTGATCGATCTGGGCGTCGATATCTTCAGGCACCGGCAAGCCGTAGATCCATTTGCGCACGCCGATATAAAAGATGCTGGCGTGCAGACTCCAGATCAGTTCGAGATCGGATGCGCGTTCGGCTGCGGTCCTGGCGGCCTCCGCGCCGTACGCTTCACGGATCTCGCGCATCATCGGCACGAACACGCGCTCGCGCAGGCGCGCAAGGTACTTCGAGTTGATGCCTTCTTTCGTCAGCCCGGCGAAGATGAAAATGCGGATCCACTCGCGCCGCAGGATGACGTTTGCATAGGCGCTGTAGAAGCGCACCATCCTTTCCTGAATGCCAACCGAGCGGTCTGTGATCAGCTTTTCCCACTGCGGATTCCATTGATAGACCTCGTCGTAGACGCGGTCTATCAGCGCTTCCTTGCTGGAGAAATACCGGTAGAGCAGCGGTTGCGTGACGCCTAGCTGGCGCGCCAGTTCGCGCGTGCTGCCTGAGAATCCGTGGGTTGCGAAATGATCGATGGCCTTGAGGAGAATTTGCCGCTCGCGTACTTCGGGTGAGAGACGGCGCCCTGCGGTTTGCACGGCGTTGGAGGCGTCGTCGGGCGGCGCGGCCTCCGCGGTTTTTTTACGAGGCATGCTGGATCCACTACACGATGGGTGCAGCGATCATACAAAGATTGTCCCCGGGTGGCTAGCGGCGGACTTGCATTGCGTGAGCCGCCGCGCGGGTCGAGACCCCGCGCGGCGGCGAGCAAAAGCCTACGAAGTGAGCCGGTCACACGTCGATGAGTTTCCTCAACACGTCGCCCGCAATCGGCATTTCGCGCATGCGTTGACCCGTTGCGTCGAAAATCGCGTTGGCCAGTGCGCCCGCCGCCGGGCCCATCGATGCCTCCGCCGCACCGAGAAACGGCGCGCCCGGCCGGTCGATCAGATGAACGTTGATGCGCCTGGGCACGGACGAGAAGCGCAGAATCGGGTACGTTCCCCAGTCGAAACTGCGGATGCGGCTGGTGTCGTAGCGCAGTTCTTCGTGCAAGGTCCAGCTGGCGCACTGAACGATGCCGCCTTCGATCTGGTTGCGCACGCCGTCGGGATTCACAATCTGCCCCGAATCGACTGCGGCCTCCGCGTGCTCGAGCGTGACGTGGCCGGTTTCCGGCTCGACCGAGACTTCGACGGCAATGGCTACATAGGCCATCAGGTTCTTGTATTGCGCGAACGCAAAGCCCACGCCGCGATTGCGGGCGCGGGGTCCGCGCGGCCAACCGAACTGCTTTGCCGCAAGCTGGATCACATCCTTCGCGCGCGGATTCTGAAGGTGGCGCAGCCGGAAGGCGACAGGATCGATACCGGCCATGTGCGCCAGTTCGTCCATCGCGCTCTCGATGGAAAACACGTTGGTGTGCGCGCCGAGCGAGCGCATCGCCGAAGTCTGCAAGGGCATCGTCGGCGAGAAATTGTTCATCACCTGGATGTTCGGCAGCACGTAAAGGGGAATGCCGTTGCGGTCCCCGCCACCTTCGGGCTGGAGCATTGGCACGGAGGGCGCGGAGACGAAGGGCTTTTCGAGCATCCGCGCGGGCAGCAGGCGCCCCGCGTTGACGATGCGCTCGTTGTGCGAACTGCTCCAGAGCGCGTATTGCCAATCGACGATCTGGCCGGTCGCGTCGAGCGACGCCTTCAACTCCGTCACCATCGCGGGCGTGAAGTGATCCCAGACGTTTTCCTGCTCGCGCATCCACTGCACGCGGATGGGATGCCCCGGCATGGCGACGGCAATCAATGCGGCATGGGCGGCGACATCGTCCGCGCCGTTATGGCCATAGCAGCCGGAACCTTCCGTATGAATGCAGCGGATGTTTTCCTTTTGCATCGACAGCATTTCAGCGAGGCCGTCGCGCAGTGGATAGACCCCTTGCGAATGGGTCCAGACGGTGAGCACCGTGCCGTCGAATTGCGCAACCGAGCACGACGGCCCGATCGAACCGTGCAGCAGATAGCGTTTGATATACCGGGCGTTGAGCGTCTTCACAGCGGGGGCGACAGGCGCGTGTTGGTCCGCGACCTTGATCTGCTGGGTGGCGATCCGCTTGAGATCGCGATGCACCGTCGCGGGGTCGGGAAGAGTGCGGCCCGGCGTCCACTTGCTGCTGGCCTCCAGCGCCCGTTGCGCAACGACAGCCTGCCATTCGCCGCGCGCCACCACGGCCAGCATGCTGCCGTTGCGCACGATCTTGACGACGCCTGGCATCTGCATGACGGCGGCTTCGTCGAACGAAATGAGCTTCGCGTCGTACACCGGCGGCATGACGACGCGCGCGTGGAGCATGCCCGGCAACTGCATGTCCTGCACATAGCTCACGCCGCCCGTGACTTTCGACGGTATGTCGAGCCTTGGCAGCGTCGTGCCGATCAGCCGGTAGGTCTTCGGGTCCTTGAGCGGCGAGGTGTGCGTCGCGTTGCGATGGAGATCCACGAGGCCGACGGCATCGCCGTAGCTCATCCTGCGGCCGTCCGTCGCGCGGATGACGGCATCATTCGCAGTGAGCGTGCCTGCATCGACGCCGAAATGCTTCGCGGCCGCGTCGACGAGCAGTCCGCGCACCTGCGCCGCCGCGTTGAGCAGCGCGCTCCCGCTATCGGCGATGGTGTGGCTGCCCGCCGTGAGTCCCTCGTCGGGCGAAGCGCCCGTGTCCGCGGTAAGAAACGTGATGAGCGATGGCGCCATGTTCAGCTCTTCTGCCGCGACCTGAAGCAGCGCCGTGCGCACACCCGTGCCAAGTTCGACCTTGCCCGTGAAAACAGTGACCTTGCCTGCGGGCGTGATCTTGATCCACGCGTCGAGAAACGGATTGGTCTTGAGGCTGCCTGCGAGCGCCTGGGTTTCCTTCGCCACGTGCACGGCTGCACCTTCGTCGGCGATGACTTCCTGGGCGAGCGCATCCGTGGTCTTGACCATGCTGAACGCGACGAAGAGCGCCCCCGAAATCATGAAGCGCCGGCGGCCCTCGTCGATGAAATCATGCTCGCTCATGATGCGGCCTTCGCATGGGTGACGTGTTCGGCCGCTTGTACGCCCACTTGCGGTGCGGGCAAGCCCGCGACTTCGCGGATGGCGGCAAGAATGCGCATATGCGTGCCGCAGCGGCACAGGTTCGGCTCCATGTGCCCGCGCAGTTCCTGCTCGGTGGGATGCGGGTTGCGATCCAGCAGCGCCTGCGCGCGCATGATCATGCCGGCGATGCAATAGCCGCACTGCGCAGCCTGATGCTTGATGAACGCGCTCTGCAACGCGCCCGGATGCGCCGCCGTGCCGAGGCTTTCGAGTGTGCGCACGGGCCGTGTGCCGATCGCGCTGACGGGAACGATGCAGGAGAACGTAGCCTTGCCGTCGACAATGACGGTGCAGGCGCCGCACTGCCCCATGCCGCAGCCGAACTTTGCGCCGTGTAGCTGAAGATCGTTGCGCAGTGCGTAAAGCAGCGGCGTGGAGGGATCGATGTCGAGCGAGTGCTGTACGCCGTTTACGTTGAGTGAAATCATTGCGCGCTGTCCTCCTTTCTCAGCTTTGCGACCAGCGGTTGGGCGTCGGACCACGCTGGCTTTGTCGAATACGCGCCCCGTATATAGGCGACGAGATCCGCGACCTGACGGTCGTCGTATATTCCCGAGAACGCGGGCATATAGTTCATCGCGTTTTCGCCGTGCCAGTCGATACCGTTGAGGATCATCTGCACCGCGTTACGCGGCGTGGCGGCA
Organism: Paraburkholderia sp. SIMBA_054; assembly: GCF_046534875.1. Taxonomy (NCBI): domain Bacteria; kingdom Pseudomonadati; phylum Pseudomonadota; class Betaproteobacteria; order Burkholderiales; family Burkholderiaceae; genus Paraburkholderia; species Paraburkholderia sp. SIMBA_054. Next base: position 171,150 of record NZ_JAWRXV010000019.1, read on the forward strand.
TTGATTGCCGTGCTGAACGCGAGGGTGGGACGCTCGCCGATCGTCTGCATCGGCGAGCCCGTGCCGTGGCATTGCGCGCACGAGGCATTGAAGAGCACGGCGCCGCGCTGTTCGGCGCGCGTGGCCGCAGGTGTTGCGACGGCTTGAACGGCGGGCGGCGTGCCTTTCTGGAGCGACAGGATGTAGTGCGCAATGGCCTCGACGTCTTCGGCCGGCACTGTCGCGAGGTCGCGCGTGACGGGCAGCATCGGGCCCGCAGCGGCGCCGTGTTCGGAAGCGCGTCCCGTGCGCAGATAGGTGACCAGCTGTTCCCTTGTCCACGCCTTTGCCGCGCCATCGAGCGTGTTGAGTGGCGGCGCTTCCCAGCCGTCGACGATACCGCCGTCGAAGGCATGGCCCGCTTTTTCGCCGCCGATCACATTCAACGGAGAATGGCACGACGCGCAGTGGCCGAGACCATCGACGAGCAGCTTGCCACGATTCCATTGCGCATCCTGCGAGGCGTCTGCGTCACGCGGCCCCGGATGCAGGAACAGTACGTTCCAGAAGGCCACCAGTGGCCGGAAATTGAGCGGGAAGATCAGACGGTTGGCGGGCGTGCTCGCCCGCACAGGCTCGCGGCTCATCAGATACGCGTAGGCCGCAGCGATGTCGTGGTCGGATATGCGCGTGAAGTGCACATAGGGAAACGCGGGATAGAGGATGTGGCCGTCACGCGAAACGCCATGCCGCAATGCCCGCGCAAAGGCGGCCTCGGACCAGTTGCCGATGCCCGTCTGCGGGTCGGGCGTGATGTTGGTCGCGTAGATCGTGCCGAACGGCGTTGCGAGCGGCAGTCCGCCCGCGAATGGGCGGCCGTCTTTCGCCGTGTGGCACACAACGCAATCGCCGAGCGCGACCACGCGCGCGCCTTCGCGCCGGAGTTGCGCATCGAAGCTATCAGGGACGGGCGGCGCGATCGGGGCGATCGCGGGCCGATACATGATGGCCGTTGCGATCGCGAGGCTGAGCACGGCGATCGCCGCCGCGCCGATCCAGATTCGTCTGCGATTCATCGCCGCTCCCTGTTTCAAGAGCGTGCCTGCGGGCCGCTCGACACCGACGTTGCGTTGTCGTGGCGTTCGTAGTCGGTGTAGCCGCTGCGTTCGCCACCGTACCAGCCGATGTCTTGCGGCAACGCAAGCGGTGCGTTCGCCGCGATGCGTTCAACGAGATCGGGGTTCGCGATATAGGCCCGCGCAAAGGCGATGAGATCGGCATCGCCGGATGCGATGAGCGTGTCGGCGGCTGCAGGCGTAATGCCGCCGTTCAGCATCAGCGTGCCCTTGAAGGGCTTGCGCAGTAGCCCGATGATGCGTGCGAGATCGGGTTTGCCGCTCCAGCCGTTTGTATCGGCAGCATGCAGGTAGGCGATACCCGCTTCGTCGAGCATCCGCGCGACGTAGTCGTAGGTAGCGTCGGGATCGCTGTCGCGCACATTGTTGTAGTGTGCGTAGGGCGAGACGCGTACCCCGATGCGCCCGACCGGCACGACTTCGCCGATTGCCTGGACGATCTCCGCCAGAAAGCGCGTGCGATTGGCGATCGTGCCACCGTATTCGTCGTCGCGTGTGTTAGTCGTCGAGGAAAGAAACTGATGCGGGAGGTAGCCGTTCGCAGCGTGAATTTCGACGCCGTCGAAGCCGGCGGCGAGCGCGTTGGCCGCGGCCGTGCGGTACTCGTGCACCGTATGCCGGATTTCGGCGGGCGTCATGGCGCGCGAAGGCGTCGCGTGAATTTTGGTGTAGTAGCCGTTTTGCAGTTGAGCCCAGACCTGAAGCTGTTCGAGATCGTCGTTCACGCCGGAAGGCGAAAGTGGTTGCTGTCCGCCGAGAAGGGCCATCGAACTCACGCGGCCGCCGTGCCAGAGCTGGGCGAAGATCCGCCCTTGCCGCGCGTGCACGGCATCGGTGACGGGGCGCCAGGCGGCGACCTGGTTGTCGGTGACGACGCCGGGCGTGAGATCGAACGCGGCGGATAGCGGGCTCACATTCGTTGCTTCGCTGATGATGAGGCCGGCGGACGCCCTTTGCGCGTAGTACGTCGCCATCAAGGCGGTTGCCTCACCGCGCTGCGGCGCGCGAGAGCGGGTCATCGGGGCCATCACCACCCGGTTCGCGAGCGGCAGGCCGGATAGTTCGAGGGGGCTGAGCAAAGAAGACATGGTCTGAATCCTGAAACGAGTGGGACGGTCGGGGGATATGTGAAGCCGGTCGGCTTGGCGCTCAGGTATTCGAAGGTCTGGGCATACGGCCGACCAGCAGAAAATGAATGAAGGCGATGAGCGGGAAAGCGAGTGCGACACTGGCGACGAGTGTCCAGCCGCCACGCTCGTACAGCGCGCTCGCCAGTGCCGAGCCGATCCCGCCGCCGACGAAGATGCTCGTCATGTAGAGCGCGTTGATCTGCGTGAGCGAAACGATGAGGCTCGCCGACCCCGAAGACATCTGGAGCGACGGACCGATCAATTCGGTGATCGGCTGCGCGTAATACAGATTGGCGACGATCGCGCCACAACTGAATGCGAACAGTGTGATGAGCCCTCGTGTGAGCCTTGTTGCGTGTTGCTTGTCTTGAGGCGCTCTCGAGAGGGTACACATGACGGTTCCTTAACGAATATAGCCACTGCGGAATGTGCCAAGCTTAGCCGTCGTTCTCAGGCCGCGGAATGTACTCGCGTCGCAATCGACCGTTGCTCGCTTCGCAACGCACGCACGTGTTTCTGGGGTCGCGCGCTCTCCGCGTCGAATCGCATCACATGAAATTCACGTGTGTTGATCGAATGATAAACAAAAATTCGCGCATGCGCCAGACACGGTTCCGGTGGGGCCATCACGGCTTTCTGGGATTGCTTCCGCCACGCGGAACTTCTCGCGCTAATCACGCTGCCTGTGGGACCCGATGAACGCGATGTCCCTCGTGATGCGTCTGACCGAATACCGGATATCGACGTCATCGATTCTGGCTGGCAGGTGCGCGGGAGAAAAGTAAAGTGTTCTGAAAATTCCTTTAACGCTGACACCTGAAAGCATCAGGAGCGCAGCGCATTGTTTGCGCGGGACCTTTCAGCGTGTCAGCGCGAACAATGTCGACAAACGTTGCGCGAAACGCCGAATGGCAGCACGAACGCCATGGCGGGCGGCTGAAGATGGCCGGCAGTATGCGTTCACAGAAACGGCCGGAAAGCTGCCATTGATAATTTCAACGTCCTCACAGCCACATGTTGTCCGTACCGGCGCTATCGGCAAGAAGTTGACGTTCGTGGTCTGATCATGAAAGACCGCTAACGAAGGTTAGCCGGTCGATTGATGTCGCCTCACCAGTTCGCCGCAGCACCAGCTCGCGCCAACGCACTAGTTATTGCTCGTCAACTCGACAACGAAGTCGAGAAAAGCTCTCGTCTTTGCCGGCACGTGATGCCGTGATGGGTAGTAGGCGTACAACGGATACCGCTCGTCCGCCCAATCGGGAAAGAGATTGATCAATCGGCCTTCAGCAATCAGATGCTCGGCCCCGAGAAGAAGCATCTGCGCAATTCCGGAACCGGCGAGGCATGCGTTGAGCAGCGCGCCGGGATCGTTGACCGTGAGGCGCCCCTGGGTGTCAACCGCAATGCGTTTGCGCTTGCGATGGAATTCCCAAGGGAATGGCTTGCCCGTCTCCGGGTTACGAAATTCCAGGCATCGGTGGTGTCGGCTTTCAAGGTCTGCCGGTTTTTCCGGGCGTCCCCAACGAGCGACGTACGATGGTGCAGCGACCGTAACAACGCCGCTATCGAGCAGCTTTCGCGCGATCAGCGTGGATGCTTTGGGTTTGCCGAATCGCACGGCGAGGTCGAAGCCGTCCATGACGAGATCGCCAAGATTGTCTCGCGCGATGAACTCGATTTCGAGGTCGGGGTGCGCGTCCATGAACGCGTCGAGCTGTTGCCCGAGAATGGTCCGGTAGAAGACGGGATCCAGATTGATTCTCAGCTTTCCGCGCACAGCCGACACACCACCGGCCGCGGCAGCGGCTGCTTCCTCCAGCCCGGCGAGGTGGGGCATGACCTGCTCGTAAAAACGGCGGCCCTCTTCCGTCAGGGAGACGGAGCGCGTCGTTCGGTTGAAGAGCCGGATCTTCAACCTCTCTTCCAGCCTTGCGATCGCCCGACTGACGCCAGGTGGCGACATGCCTATCACTTCGGAAGCAGCCGCAAATGTGCCTGCATCGACTACGGCGGCAAACACGCTAATGCCGCCGGACAGTTTCTCACTACTGGATCTCATGGTCGCGCGGGTTAAACGGTTGATTGATCGCAGGCGATCAACTGAAGCCAACGGAGCAACGCCGCACCGGTCAGCGATGCTCAATGCCGATGCCATCATGCCTCATTAGTGACTTGCCGTCACTTATCTAGTGCCATCCATGCCATTTTGTTTCGACCGGTGTTTCCGCAGAATGCACCTCACCGAGACATTTCGCCTCGCCCAAAGAAAGGAGATTGCCATGAACAGCCGCCTTCTCATCGTCGCCGTCGCGGCCGCCATTAGTCTGCCTGTAGCGGCACACGCACAGACCGACGTGTCCGGCGTGACGCGCGAGCAAGTGCGCGAAGAACTCGAGCAACTGGTGCGTGCCGGTTATCAACCTGGTCGAAACAATCCGCATTACCCGGACGACCTGCTGGCTGCCCAGGCGCGGATTCGCGCGGTTGCCGGTGCCGATCCGTATGCCGTCAACGCCGTGGGAGGAGCGACAGATGGTCGGTCCACTTCGGGGAGTCGCGTCGGTGCGAATGGGTCGCAGAACGCGTTGTTCGCGCATCGCTAAGCCACCGTGATGCCACGATCTATTCATTCGGAGAGGAACGGAAAATGACAGTTCGTCTGAATCGTCGTCGCCTCCTCACGGGGGCGTCGAGCGTGCTGGCCGTTGCGACGCTTGGCGGGTTCGCAAGCCGGAATGCGCAGGCAGCACCGCGACGTGCGCCGGGAGACGCAGCGCTGGTCCATCACCCTGCCTACACGTCGATTGATCAATGCCTGCAACGGGCGGTCGACGACGGCACGGTAGCCAGTGTCGTCGCTATGGGTGCGACGGAACGCGGACTCGTATATGAGGGAGCGCGTGGCCAGACGAATCTCCGCACCGGCGAGGCCATCAGCCCTGACACGATCTTCTGGCTTCTGTCGATGACAAAGGCGATTACCGCAACCGCGTGCATGCAGCTCGTCGAACAGGGCAGGCTGCGGCTGGATCAGCCGGCGGGCGAGATACTGCCGCAGCTAAAGTCGCCCCAGATCCTCGACGGGTTCGACACGTCAGGACAGCCGAAGCTGCGTCCTGCGCGCAATACGATCACGGTGCGTCATCTACTGACGCATACCTCCGGTTTTACATACAGCATCTGGAGCGACAGGCTCAGTCAGTACGAGAAGGTGACGGGGATGCCCGACATCGGCTACTCGATGAACGGCGCATTCGCGGCGCCGCTAGAGTTCGAGCCCGGCGAACGCTGGGAGTACGGCATCGGCATGGACTGGGTGGGCAAGCTGGTGGAGGCCGTGACCGACCAGTCGCTGGAGGTCTACTTCCGCGAGCACATCTTCGAGCCGCTGGGCATGCGCAACACGGGCTTCCTCATCGGCAATGCGCAGAAGCAGCGCGTCGCGACCCTGCACAGACGTCAGGCGGACGGCTCTCTGGTGCCCGAGCCGTTCGAGATTAACCAGCGTCCCGAATTCTTCATGGGCGGTGGTGGACTGTTCAGCACGCCGCGCGACTACATGGCGTTCCTGCAGATGCTGTTGAACGGCGGCACGTATCGCGGCGAGCGCGTTCTGCGCGCCGACACCGTCGCAATGATGTTCCGCAATCACATCGGCGACCTGCAGGTCGCAGAAATGAAGACGGCGCAACCGTCATGGTCGAACAGCTTCGATCAGTTTCCGGGCGCCGCGCACAAGTGGGGGCTGTCGTTTGACATCAATACACAGCCCGGACCACACGGGCGCAGCGCGGGCAGCGTGAGCTGGGCCGGGCTGCTGAACACTTACTTCTGGGTGGATCCGGTCAAGCGCGTGGCCGGATCGCTTTTTACGCAGATGCTGCCCTTCTACGATGCCCGGGTCGTCAATCTCTACGGGCAGTTCGAGTGGGCGTTTTACGACGGTTTGCGTCGCGGCTGAGCGATCGGCCGCCGGCACATCGGCGCCGCATCGCCCTACTTATCCACACATGGAGAATGAGCAATGTATGCAATCACGGGAATCACCGGCAAGGTCGGCGGCGCGCTGGCCCGCCGGCTTCTGGCGGCAGGTGAGCCGGTACGTGCGGTCGTGCGCGACATCGCACGGGCAGCTTCGTGGGCGGAGCGCGGCTGCGAACTCGCAGCGGCCCGCATGGAAGACGCCTCGTCGCTCGCCGCCGCGTTCGATGGCGCAACGGGCGTTTTCATCCTGCCTCCTTCAGAGTTCGATCCGGCGCCGGACTTTCCCGAAGCGCGCGCGGTGATCGACGCCGTATCCACGGCACTTCTGAAGGCGCGGCCCAAAAAAGTGGTTTGCCTGTCAACGATCGGCGCTCAGGCTAGTGAAAGCAATCTGCTCACTCAACGCACGCTGATGGAGCAGGCACTGCGCGACATGCCGATGCCGGTGACGTTCCTGCGGCCTGGCTGGTTCATGGAGAACGCTGCATGGGATATCGCGTCTGCGCGTGACGAAGGTGTTATCGCGAGTTACCTGCAGCCGCTCGACCACCCCGTGCCGATGGTCGCCACCGCCGACGTAGGCCGCGTTGCGGCCGAACTGCTCCGGCAAACATGGAGCGGCGTGCGCATCGTCGAACTCGAGGGCCCGCGCCGCGTGAGCCCCAACGACCTGGCGTCGGCCTTTGCCCGCGTGCTCGAGCGCCCCGTACGCGCCGAGATTGTCGACAGACAGACCTGGGAAGCGCTGTTCCGTTCGCAGGGCATGGAGCATCCGCTGCCACGGATGCGGATGCTGGATGGATTCAACCAAGGTTGGATCGATTTCGAGAGTCATCCCGACGAAGTCATCTGCGGCCAGGTCGAACTGGAGACGGTACTGGGCGAGATGGTGTCGCGACCGATCTGACCGGGCCGCCTGGGCGACGAGGGCAGCCGCGCGTCGCCCGGCCATTGCATCACCTTGCCATTTTCACAAGGAATTCACGATGGAATACAGCACGCTTGGTAGAACCGGCCTGCGCGTCTCAAGGCTGAGCCTGGGCGCAATGACCTTCGGCGCCGGCTCGGGAATTTGGGGCGACATTGCCGGACTGGACAGCGATCAGGCCACCCGGCTGGTCGCGATGGCCGTGGAGCGCGGCGTCAACATGATCGACACGGCAGACGCCTACTCGCAGGGCCGTTCCGAAGAAGTAGTGGGACAGGTGCTAAACGCACTGGGGCTGGACGAAAGTCGAATGCTCGTCGCGACCAAGGTCCGACTGCGCACGGGCCCCGGCCACAACGAAGTGGGGTTGGGCCGCTCGCACATCATGCGCTCGGTTGAAACAAGCCTGAAGCGAATCGGTCGCGATCACATCGACCTGTTCCAGTTGCATGACCGCGACGCGCTTGTTCCACTCGACGAGACGCTTCGTGTTCTGGATGACCTCGTTACGCAGGGCAAGGTCCGCCACATCGGCGTGTGCAATTTTAGCGCGGCGGATCTTGAGCGAACCTTCGCCATAACGTCCCGCACCGATCGCGTGCATGTCGCAAGCAATCAGGTGCACTACTCGCTGACGAGCCGTGACATCGAGCACGAAATCATGCCTGTTGCAGCGACAAACAAAATGGGCCTTCTGGTCTGGAGCCCGCTCGCAGGCGGCTACCTGAGCGGCAAGTACGCTCAGAACGGCGAAGGTGCTGGGCGCCGTACGAAGCTCGACTTTCCTCCGGTTGACAGAGCCAGGGCCGAGCCGATCCTCGCAGTATTGCGTGAAGTCGCTGGCGAACTGGCGGCGATCCCAGCTCAGGTTACGCTGGCATGGATACTCGCGCGTGCGCCGATCACATCGGTAATCGTCGGAGCCCGTACACCCGAGCAGCTCGCGGCCAACCTCGATGCGCAGAATCTCCGCCTGACCTCTGAACAGCTCGCGCGCCTCGATGAAGTCTCCGCGACACCATTGCCATTCCCTCACTGGATGCAACGCTTCCATGACCGGGATCGCGTCGCCGGATGATTGGCAGGGCGTCGGGAACTTTGCGTGCGCGAGGCCTGTTGTCTTGCATAAATCATTCGCAAGCCAGCTCGACGAGAGTTCGGCACGCACTCGAAGGCCATATTCAATGACGTCAGAGCAACGTCGCCGTACCGGTAGATAGGAGAGTTTGAGATGACTACGAAGAAGACAGTCCTGGTGGTAGGCGCATCCCGAGGCCTGGGTTTGGCCCTTGCTGAAGAATACTGTGGAAGAGGTTGGCAGGTGATCGCAACTTCGCGCGGTCAGTCCTTCGGCCTGAAGCAGCTTCAGGAGCGTTATCCGGAAACGCTCGAAATCGAAACGGTCGACGTGGTTGACCTCAGATCTGTCAAGGCACTTCATTCTCGCCTTGAGGATCGTAAGCTCGATGTGCTCTTCGTCAACGCAGGGATCTGTAAGGCGAACGAGCTCACGCCGGTCGAGGTTGAGGAGAAGGACTTTCTCGACATGATGCTGACGAACGCGCTGAGCCCCATGCGGATCATCGAGGTATTCCATGACTCTGTGGTTGAGAACGGTGTGATCGCTGTTATGTCGTCGGAAATCGGCAGTATCGGCAATTGCCTCGGGTTCTGGGAGCTATACAGCTCCAGCAAGGCAGCGCTTAACATGCTTATGGCGGCGTTCGCTGCGCGCAATAAGGAGGACACGCGCGCTCTGTTGCTTGTGGCGCCGGGATGGGTTCGCACTGAGATGGGTGGACCTGAGGCGGAGCTCGAGATCTCGGACAGCATCCCGCTGGTGGTTGACATGGTGGAGCGCAACGCAGGCAAGCCGGGTCTTCGCTTTACCGATCGCCACGGCCAGATCCTCCCCTGGTAATTCCTCTACATTGAGCAGCCTGCGTAGGGCCTGTTGTCTTCGAGAGGTCTGTCGCCGTGTAGGGCAGCAAACGATCGATAGGGGGCGTTTGGACTCCGCGGGTGATCAAATCGTCGTTTCTGCCTTATAGCTGTGATATGGCAGCCTTCTGATTCATCACACTCGAAGCCCGCGCAGCCATGCAGATGTTGGGTCAGATGATGGCCCGGCCCGCCTGGCCGGCCCGCGCCGCGTTCAGAAAGCGCGCCCGCGCGGGCTTGAGAACCAGCATTGCGAGCAGCGCCGTGGCGATGTCCAGCACGATCGCGGTTGAAAACACGGGAATCCAGCTGCCGGTGTGCTGGTGGAGCAGCGCGGCAAGCGGGCCGCCGAAGATCGAGCCAATGCCGAAAGAGATGTACAGCCAGCCGTAGTTGGCCGTCGCGTAGCGCGTACCGAAGGTGTCGGTCAAGGTCGACGGAAACAGCGAGAAGATCTCGCCCCATCCGAAGAACACCACGCCCGACAGCAACACGAACAACGTCGCGTTGTCCCGCGTGAGCAGCCACAACGCCATCGCAATGCCTTCGAGTGCAAAGGCGAAGCCCATCGTCTGCTCGCGGCCGAATCGGTCCGATACCCAACCGAACAGCGGTCGCGTGAGCCCGTTGGTGAAGCGGTCGATGGTAAGCGCGAGGGGCAGCGCCGCCAGGCCGAACACGAGCACCTTGCTCACGCCAAAGTCAGCGGCGAATGACGCCATCTGCGACGTCACCATCAGGCCCGACGTCGCCATCATCGTCATCATCGCGAACATCAGCCAGAAGAGCGGAGCACGAAGCATCTGGGCGGGGCGCCAGTCGCGCACGGTGTCCTCCTGCGCGTGCTCCTGCAGCTCGCTCGCCGATTGTTCGGTGGGCGCCCGCAGCCCTTGCGATGCGGCGAAGCCGACCACGGCGAAGATAAGCCCATAAAGCGCGAGCGTGTCGTCGATGCCATGCGCGGCCAGCGACGCCGAAACGGGAAATGTCGTCACGATTGCGCCCATGCCATAGCCCGCCGCCGCCACCCCCGCCGCAAACCCACGTCGATGCGGGAACCACCGTACCATCAGCCCGACTACGCCCACGTAGACGATGCCCGTACCGAGCCCGCCCACGCCGCCATATGTGAGGTAGAGCGCAAGCGTGCTGTCCGCGTGCGCGGCCAACATCCAGCTCGCGCCGGCCAGCAGCGTTCCGATCGAGATCAGCAAGCGCGGGCCGAAGCGGTCGATCAACGCACCCTGGAACGGTGAGCAGAACGCCTGCAGCAGCACCAGAATCGAGAAGGTCACCTGCAACTCCGGCAGCGCTATGCCCAGCTTGGTCATCAGCGGCTTGGTCATCAGCGTCCAGACGTACTGCGGACTCGAAATCGACATCATGCACACGAGGCCGAGCGCAAGCTGCGTCCAGCGGCGGCGCGCCGACGCGCGCATCGGCAGCACTGCGGCTGCGTTGAGGGTGTTCATACGTCTTTTCTCCGGATCAGAGTGAAGTACTCGCGCACGCGCCGCGACGGCCGGATGGACCGCCGCACCGCATACGGATTAGCAAGGAATGCGAATTAATGTGGCGCGATTTACCAGCTCGCGACGGCGCCATCGCTGCGCGGATCGCTGCCGCCTTCGAAGCCGCCATGTGCGTGACGCACGATCGCGCCCGCGTGGCCCATTGCTTCGTCATAAGCGCCCAGCGCTTCGACTTCGTGGCCGAACGCACGCAGCGTGTCGAATGTCGCGGCGGCAAAGCGCGCTTCGAGCTTGAGCGTGTCGGTGGCGGCGCCCCACGTGCGCCCGAGAAGCCAGCGCGGCGCGTCGATGGCGGCCTGTGGGTTCCAGCCGAACTGCGCGATGCGTGAGAACACGGCGCTCTGCGATTGCGGTTGACCGTCGCCGCCCATGTTCCCGTAGACCATCACGCGGCCGTCGTCGAAGCGGGCGAGCGCGGGATTGAGGGTGTGGAACGGACGACGCAGCGGCATCAGCGGATTGCGTGCACGTGCATCGAGCGAAAAACTGCAGCCGCGGTTTTGCCAGTTGATGCCTGAGGTCGGTAGCACCACGCCGCTGCCGAACTCGTGATAGATGCTCTGGATAAAGCTCACGGCGAGGCCGTTGCCGTCGACCACTCCCATCCAGACCGTGTCGGCTGGGCCGAGGCCATTGCCCCAGGGCGCAGCGGCGCCGGGCGTGACGCGCGCGGCGAGTTCGTCGAGCGCGGCGGGCGTGAGAAACGCCTGCGGATCGACGTTCATGTAGTCGGGATCGGTAATGTGACGGTCGCGCACGGCGAACGCGAGCTTGGTCGCCTCGACGCACGCGTGCACGTATTCAGGGCCGAGCGGGTCCATGCCACGCTCGAGAAGCCGGTCGAGCAGGCCAATGATCATCAGCGAGACGAGACCCTGAGTCGGCGGCGGCATGTTGTAGACCGTGCCCAGGGAATGCGCGAGCGCGAGCGGCGTGCGCACGCGCGCTTCGTGGCGGGTGAGGTCGCTGGCTGCGACGGGACTGCCGAGTGCCTGCAGGTCGGCTGCGATGGAGGCGGCGAGATCGCCTTCGTAGAAGTCGCGCAGGCCGGCGCGCGCGAGCTGTTCGAGCGTGGCCGCCAGACGCGGTTGTTTGAAGAGCGTGCCCGTTGGCGGCGTCTCGTGCGTGGCAACGTCGAGGAAGGTCTGCGCGAATCCGGGCACGTGTTCGAGTTCGCCGCGCTTTTGCGACGTGCACAGCGACTGACTGCGCGTCACTGGAATGCCGTGGCGGGCATAGTGGATGGCGTCGTCGAACAGGCGCGCAAGCGGCAGACGACCGCCACCCTGCTCACACGACCATTGATGCGCGCGCTCCCATCCCGAGACCGTGCCTGCAACCGTGTTAGCGGCCAGCGCGCCACGAGACGGAATCGCGTCGAGGCCGCGCTCACGATAGGCTTCGATCGACGCCGCGGCGGCCGCCGCGCCGCATGCCTCGATGCCGACTGGCGTGTGCCCCGGCGTAGAAATCAGCCAGAACCCATCGCCGCCGATGCTGTTCATATGGGGATAGACGACTGCGATGGTCGCGGCGGCGGAGATCATCGCCTCAACGGCGTTGCCGCCTTCGCGCAACACAGCTAGCGCGCTTTGCGACGCGAGCGCGTGGGGCGCAACGGCCATGCCACGTACGCCACGAATAGGGTTCAAGTTTGTCGACAACATCAGACTCGCTGCGTATGCGCGCTTCCTTGGTGCTGAAGCGCGCGGGTTGCTTGTATACGTGCTTGTCGACAACAGCTAGAATCGTGCCAGATTTCTTCAGGATGTGGACGTGCAACGCGCGAGCCTTATGCGGCGGCGCCTTGCAGCAAACGCGGAATGAGGAAGGTGAGGGCTGCGATCTGAGTGTGACGCGGTACGGCTACGCGTTCGAGGTGCTGCGGTGGGGCGCTGTGACCTTATTTAGTGCGCGCGCTCTGAAGGCGGTGCAGTGTGAGCTTGCGCACTTCGGCCTGGCTGCCGCGAATATGCTGCTCGATGCATGCAAGTGCCGTGGCGGCGTCGCCGGTGCGGATGGCGTCGAGAATCGCGCCATGTTCCTGGTAGGTCTCGTCGAGACAATCGCCGTGCACGAGATCTAGCCAGCGCACCACGCGGATGCGGCCCGTCACGCGCTCTAGCGCCGCCGCTAGCTCATCGTTGCCGGTCGCCGCGACGAGAGCATAGTGAAACGCCTCGTCCAGTTCTGCAACCTTGCGGCCATCGCGTTCGCGCGCGGCGGCGGGCACTTTCCAGATCTCGCCAAGTTCGTCGACCAGACGGCGCACCGCCTCGCCGAGCGGCGCCACGCAAAGCTTGCGGACCGCAAATGTTTCGATCAGCTCGCGCATTTCGTAGAGATCGTCGAAGCGCTTGAAGTCGATCGGCACGACTTCCCAGCCACCACGTACGTAGCCTTGCATCAGTCCGTCGCTTTGCAGGCGCTGCAGCGCTTCACGCGCGGGCGTGCGCGACACGCTGAAGCGTTCGGCGACGGTGCCCTCGGTGAGCCGTTCGCCGGGAAGCAGGCGCAGTTCGAAGATATCGTCGCGCAGTTGAAGGTAGACGGCGTCCGCGCGCGAGAGGCCGCGGACGGCGCCGACAGGCGCAGCGCCCGCCGGTGGGCGAATAGCGAATCGGGAAGTGTTGAGGTCGTTCATAGTGGGTGAGAATACCAACAATCAACTCGGCAGCGAAGTACCACCTCTCCCGGAGCGCCTTCCTCGCTTACCCGTCACACCTGGCGCGCTTTCGGGGCGCTGACGAATTGATACTCGTGTGACGAACACCTTTTACGTCGGACGTTGATTTTGAACGAAGGAAGAACTGCCGTTCAATGTGCCGCGTTGTCCGGGATGGATGCATTCTGCCGCGCGAGATACTCCCGCTTCATACGCGCGACCTGCAATGCATAGATCGGATCGATATTCCGATATACGGTTCTGTCACAACACTTGGGTCGTTTTGCTGTGCTTTGATCAACGCCTGGTAGACTTCATTGCGGGTTTTTCCCTGAGCAAACGCACTCGAAGATGCAAGGCACGCAATCGAAATGGCGACCACGGCGGATTTTTTCATTTCGGACTATTTAGTAACTGTGTGAGTGTTGCGCGATACGCATTGTGTAGACAGCTGCATCGTCGCCCTGATAATGGGTGTTGCTTAAGAAAGCTCACGGCTCAAGGAGCGTCAGGGAAGAAGCCACGCTGGAGTCCGGAACCATTGCGATGCTCAAGCCAATGCGCCGGCGTTTGCGCGCTGCGCTAGTTCCTTCACGCGGGATCTGAGACCTGCGATGGACGTGGCGTCATATGTTTTCGCGCGTGTTCGGCGTAAGACGCCCTATAAGTTTTATTGGTTTCCGCGAGGAAAGTATGGCACCGTCAGGTGCCTTCTAGCACTTCTGGAATGTAATTGAAATAATTCTGTTGTATATGTACTCGCTTGCCGTCTTTGGTTAGCGCATCGCCTATGATGTACCGAGTTGACCTTGACGGGGCCCGGTCGCGGCGGCGCTGCGCCGGAAAGGGCGACCAGGAGCAAGCGCACTGTCGTAGCGCTTGCTTCTGATCTTCAATGAACAGGATGCGCTTGCGTCGCGTGCGGGCTCGATTACTCACATGAAGGCGCCTTCTGGTTCCTATACTTCCCCATGGAAATAAATGACTTTGACGGACATGTCGCCCATGACGATGTTCAGACAAAAACGGATGAGTTGGCCCGCAACATCATCGAGCAGATTGCAGATAAGTGGACGATCCTCGTGATCGACGCGCTTGGCACGCACGGCGTGATGCGTTTTTCGCGGTTGCGCGACCATATCGGCAATGTCAGCCAGAAGATGCTGACTAAAACGCTACGCCAGTTGGAGCGCGACGGGCTGGTGTCGCGTCACGTTCATCCTGTGATACCGCCGCGCGTCGACTATCGGCTAACGCCGCTCGGACGCTCGTTGCTCGACAAGGTTTGCGGCATCTGGGACTGGGTAGAAGCGCATATGGCGGAAATGGACACGGCGCGACACCGATTCGACTCTCGGGAAAAGCCGAGTTGCGGAACGGAGCCACTAGCGCGCGTCATCGCAGATTGAGCGCGGCCTGAACGACGTCCGATAAAAATAACAAAAGCGTAGTCAGCCGGTCAGGGGGGGTCTGTCATAGATTTTGTGTTCAGGGCATAGCATGTACCTCAAGGAGCATGTATGCCACGCAAACCCAAGACGACTACCGAAGCGCAGACAGCGTTACCGTCCATTCCGAAGGAACTGATCGATCAGTTCGTGAAGGGACCCATGACCGCCGAAGCGGTGCACGCCGCTT